>CAYYCI010000754.1:0-1944 GCA_964470215.1 uncultured Planctomycetota bacterium | reverse complement strand
GGCACCAGGCGCGCGGGCTCGCCCGGCACAAGCCTCCTGTTGCTGGCGCAACACGGACACGTTTCCGAACAAGGCCTGTGCAAGGGCAACCCCGCCTCCGGAAACGTGTCTGATGCCATGAAAGAGCGGTCCTCCTGGTGCTATAAACGGTGTAGTAGAGGTTTTACTCACCCAAGCACGAGCAGGAGGACCAAACATGTTGTACCTTGCCATCGACCAGCACCGCAAGCAGTTGACCGTGAATCTCCGCAACCAACAAGGCGAAGTCCTGCTGAAACGGCAGGTGAGCACCCGCTGGGAGCGGGTGCGGGCGTTCTTCGACGACCTGCGGCAACGCAGCACGGCGGAGGGCGGATTCGTGGCCATCCTGGAAGTCTGCGGGTTCAACGATTGGCTGCTGGCGATGCTTGAGGAATACGGCTGCCGCGAGATCGTGCTGATCCAGCCGGAAAAGCGGTCGCGGAAGAAGACCGACAGCCGCGACGCCAACGCGCTGGGCGAACTGTTGTGGGTCAACCGCCAGCGGCTGCTGGCCGGCCAGAAGGCGGCCGGCGTGCGACGCGTGCTGCCGCCTTCGCCGGAGGACGCCGACGCCCGGCAGTTGACGGCGCTGCGCAAGCGGCTGGGCGAGGTGCGGACGCGGACGCTCAACAAGATCCAGCGCATTCTGCTGCGACACAACCGGCAACAGGAGCTGCCGACGAACCGATTGAACACGAAGACGGCCCGCAAGTGGCTGGCGGAGATGAAACTGACGGAGATCGACCGTCTGGAGATGGACCTGCTGTTGGAGCAATGGGATCTGTGGGGGCGGCAGTTGGCGGAAGTCGAGAAGCGGATCAAAATCAGGCAGCCCCGGCACGCGACTGCCCCGCTGTTGGCCACGTTGTTCGGCGCCGGGGCCTACAGCAGCTTGACGTTGGCCTCGCGGGTCGGCCCGATCGAGCGTTTCCCGCGGCCGGGCAGCCTGGCCAACTTCTGGGGCATCACGCCCGGCTGCCGCAACTCGGGGGATGCCACCGACCGGCTCGGCTCGATCACCAAGCAAGGTAGTGCGATCGTCCGGTTCATCCTCGGCCAGATGGTGATGCACGTGTTGCGCCGCGACCCGTACATGAAGGCCTGGTACAGCCGGATCAAGAAGCGCCGCGGGGCGAAGATCGCCCGGGTGGCGGTGATGCGGCGGCTGGCGACGATCATTTGGCACATGCTCAAGTACAACCAACCCTACACGCCCGGCGGCCCGCCGCGGCGAAAACTGGAAACGAAAGCGGCGTAACAACAAAACCTCGGCTCGGGCTCGGCAAAAGGGGTCCGCCCCATCCGCCTTCCCCGACGCGTCGGCCCCGGGAGGCTTCGCCGAGCGGCGCGGACCGACGCGACGGCGAAGGCGGAAGGGGCTCGCGGGAAACCCATGAACACACCACACAGGAGAAACCGAAACGAGGTGGTTGCATCGGCCCTTCTTCGCGTGTCGAAGAAGAGGCCCTCGCGGCGCGAGGCCAGTCTGAGGTGGCACGTTGACTCGGCCCTGATGCCGGGCGTGTGTCTGATTTTGAGACGGCCACGCGCACGCGAGACGGTCGCAAAGGCAAAATCTGTGTCAGGCTCACCGAGCCTGAGCGCCTACCCACAACAGGCAGGCGTATTCCCGAAGGGATGTGTTGGGGTGCAGCCGCAGTGAAAAGAACGGCGCGAAAACCCCGAGAACGAGACCGTGACAACCGACGATCAACCGAAACCCGACACCAGGCACGAATAGTCCGACACCCCCTTACAGGAAGCCCCAACCGGCTTCCCCGGAGAGCGTACACCAAAAAATGCGCCGGGAGCCCCTTGACAAGTTCGGCTCTTTCAGGGACGTGCCACCCGCGTCTCCTCTCCCTCCGGGAGAGGACGGCGGCGCAGCCGCCAGGTGAGGGCGGATCGAAGTGCAACTGCGGG
>CAYYCI010000753.1:0-1951 GCA_964470215.1 uncultured Planctomycetota bacterium | reverse complement strand
GTTCGACGAGGACGGCGACGGCGAGTTGAACGAGCAGGAGCGGCGCAAGATGTACGAGTCGTTCCGCGGGCGTTTCCGTGGTCGCGGCCGTGGCGGACGCGGCGGGCCCCCTCCCGCACCAGGCGGACCCGTTTGAAACGTCCCCGCCCGACCGCCCAATCACCGCCGGGTGGCATGGTCTAAGCGAGTCCGTTTACGGACGAGCTTGACCATGTTGGATGCGCGACGGGACAGTGATTTGCGAAGGTCAACATGGTCAAGTTTGCCCGCCCAGGCGGGCTTCGCTTGGACCATGCCACCCGCCGTAGAATCGTTTATCGAGAAACTCTTCAATCGCGCCGCATGCTTCCCACGGGCTCGGCCGTTTCGCGCTGCTGGCCCGCCCAACGTGGCCACACACACCGTGACCACGGCACCGGCACCCTTGCAATGGCCTGGGGATCTGATAGAATTAACTCCCTACAAGAGCCCCACAAACCAGACAACCGAAGGAGCCTGACATGCTGAAACCAATGAGCGTTGTGAGTTGCGGGACTTTCCTGATGATCGCGCTGGTGCTGTGCGCGGCTGGGCGGGAGGCCCTGGCCGCACCCGGCGTCGTATTCGACGGATACGACGGGCCGGGAAAGGGAAAGCACATCGTCCTGATCGCGGGCGACGACGAGTACCGATCCGAAGAGGTCATACCGCAGTTGGCGAAGATCCTGGCGGTTCATCACGGCTTCAAGTGCACCGTGCTGTTCTCGCTGAATAAGGAAACCGGCGAGATTGATCCCGGCGCTCAGGACAACATTCCCGGCCTGGAGGCGCTGAAGACGGCCGACCTGATGGTCATGTTCCTCCGGTTCCGCGACCTGCCGGACGAGCAGATGAAGTACATCATGGACTACACGAACTCCGGTAAGCCGATCATGGGGCTTCGGACGTCCACGCACGCGTTCTTTTTCAGGAAGCACAAGAAGTACGCGAAGTGGAGCTTTCGCGCGGGCGGCGAGACCAAGGGGGGCTACGGCCGGCAGGTGTTCGGCGAGACGTGGGCCGGCCATTACGGGCACCACAATCGCGAGAGCACGCGCGGGGTCATCGCCAAGGGCGCCGAGAACCACCCGATCGTCAAGGGCTGCGACGACATCTGGGGCCCATCGGACGTCTACGGCATCAGGAGCCTCTGCGGGGACGACTGCAAGCCGCTGATCATGGGCGTCGTGCTCAAGGGCATGAAGCCGACCGACGAGCCCAACCCCAAGAAAAAGCCCGTCCCGGTGGCCTGGACCAAGACCTACACGGGCACGAAGGGCAAGGCGGCCAGGGTCTTCACCACCACCATGGGCCACGCCGGAGACCTCAAGAGCGCCGGCTTCCGCCGCCTGCTCGTCAACGCCTGCTACTGGTGCGTGGGCCTGGAAGACAAGATCCCCGCCAAGAGCAACGTCGATTTAGTCGGTGAGTACAAGCCCAACCGCATCGGCATGGGCGCGTTCAAGAAGGGCCTCAAGCCCGAGGACTACAAGATCAAGAAGTAGGGTCGCGAACCTGGCCACGGCGCCCAACACGTGGGTGGCATGGCCCACGCTTGCGTGGCCATGTTTGACCGTAGGCTGGGGCGGAATCCCGATGTGCATCCGGACGCAGCCCCACCCTATTGCGGCACAGCCTACCGCTTGCCGAGCCGCAGGGTGTGCAGGTTCCCCGCACACGGAATGACGTTGCCCCTCACCCGGTGTGCGGCAAAGCTGCACACCCTACGGTTTTCCCATGCAGATCAATTCGCCGGCGCGTGTGGCGACGTAAAGCCGCCCGCGTGCGGCGATCATGCCGTCGAAGACGGGTGGGGAGTCGAGCTTGTATTCGGCGAGTTTTTTTCCGTCGTCGGTTGCCACGACCCGGAGCAGGGCGCCTCTGCGTCCTTCCAGCGCAGCCAGCGGGTCCTTGGGGTCCATGACGTCCGGCG
>CAYYCI010000752.1:0-1956 GCA_964470215.1 uncultured Planctomycetota bacterium | reverse complement strand
CGGCGAGGATCGGGAGGTGAGCCTTCCAGTTGTGGCCCCCGCCCTGGAGCATGAAAACCCTGGTCTTGCCAGCGGCCTGAGCCTCGGCCACTAATGCCAGAGCCATCGCTGCCACCACCACACCTACCAGGCGTTTCATCTCGGCTCCTCCTGAAAACGTCGCTCAACGGACGCCGCTCGCCACGGCACCAGTCTACCGCAGGGGCGGTGGGAGTCAAGTCGCGGCTGCGCTCTCACCCGCGCTGTCCTTCCCGCTCCTTGCCTATTTCGGCGAGGTGTGGTAGACTTCGCAGTGGAGGGTCGCGTCCAGAGGATGTTTTTCGGAGGTGGTCTGATGAAGTGGATGCCGTGGGTGGTCGTGGCGTCGCTGGCGCTTTGCTGGGCTGCTCTCGCTGCCGAAGAGCCGCCGCCGGTTCCGGAACCGGCCGGGGGCACGCTGACCGAAGAAGCCGGCGGAACCGAGACCCTTGAGGGGGGGCCGGAGGATGTGGTGGCGCGCGTCGACGACGTGAAGATCACCCGCGCGGACCTCGCCATGCTGCGCCGCCAGTTGGCCCTCGAGCGGCGCGGCCCGCTGCCAAACAACGAGACCCTCCTCGAGCGGTTGATTGAGCGTGTGTTGCTGCGGCGCTACCTCCGGCAGCAGAACCTCCTGCCCAGCGGCCAACAGGTCCAGCGAGCGATCCAGCGGCTGGACATCGAACTCCGGCAGCGGGGCTCGAGTTATCAGCGTTGGATCGCGGCCAGGGGCCTGACCCTCGAGGAACACGCCTCCCTCGTGGCCTTCGACCTCGCCAAACAGGCCCTCGCCCAACGCATCCGCCGCGAGATAAGCGAAGAGGACATCAAGGCCGAGTTCGACGCGCACCCCGAGTGGTACGACGGCAGCCGAGTTCGAGTGAGCCAGATATTCATTCGCACCGGCGACGCCAGCGACCCCGAGGCCGTCAAGAGGGCCAAGGAGCGCGCCGAGAAGATATACAAGGAACTCAAGGAAGGGAAGGACTTCGCGCAACTGGCCAGGGACTTCTCGGACAGCGCCTCGAGCGCGCGCGGCGGAGACCGCGGCTGGATCACTCGCAAAGGTCCCGAGGCCGACGAGGCCCTGCGAGCGGCGGTCTGGAAACTCAAGGTCGGCGAATTCACCGAACCGATCAAGGGCAAGGAGGGCTGGCACATCCTCAAGGCGACCGACCGCGAGCCGGCCCGGTTCACCTACTTCGGGGCCAAGCCCTATGTGATTCGGTATCTGGTGAACCAAAAGTTCCGGGCGATCCTCGAGAAATTGCGGGCGAAGGCCAACATCCGCAAGTTCCTCTAGCGCATGCCCGAACCCTTCTTGTCCTCTCCCGGTTCCTCGAGGGGGGGATAGTCCACCTCGGTGTCCTTCACCCAGCCGTAGGTCTTCTTCCCGGCGATCTGGGCGAAGACCCCGAACCAGTGGCCCTTGACCTTTTCGATCTTCAGCCGCGTGCCCTCCGGGATGCTGCCCAGCACCTTCTTACCCAACATCAGTTTGGCCTGCCGAGCGGTGACGATGACCGTCTGGCCTACCTTGTAGTCGCGTTCTTTCCGGTCCTTTTTCTCCTCAGGGATGTCGAGGTCCTTGAGGCTGATGTATCCGTTTTGGGCTTTGCCCCCGAGGGTGAACCACACGAGCGCGTAGTTGCCCATGATGTTGTGGACTCTGACCTGTTGACCCTTCTTGAGGGTCGCGAGCACTTTTTTGCCCTGTCGGATTTCCGCACCGTCGCGCTTGACCGTGGCCATCTTGCCGATGCGCCGGTCGAGCGTGGCCGCGGAGGCCGCCGAGCCCACAAGCAACAGCCCACAGAACACAATGAGCACTTTCTTCATCGTCTCTCTCCTGTGGACGACGATAGTTTAGGTCGGCGCCCACGCCCAGTCAAGAGGCCAGGCATCCTGGTGTGAGGCAGGAGTTGCCTATTCCTCTTG
>CAYYCI010000751.1:0-1960 GCA_964470215.1 uncultured Planctomycetota bacterium | reverse complement strand
GGCACGTGGCCCTTGTAGCCCAGGTAGCCGCCGAGGACCTTGAACCAGCCAATATCCACGCGGCTGAACACCATGTCCCTGACCCAGACGAGGAAGGCGAGCGCTCCCGAGGTAATCAAGCACCAGGAGAAGAACTCGTGGAGCGCGTCGGCGTCCACCTCCAGCACTCTCTCCCCCCCGGCCGCAATGGTCAGGCCGCTGGCGGCGAGCACCAGGAACGAACCGAGCAGGCCGAGGTGGATCAGCCTCTCGAGCCAGTTGAAGCGCTGGACGAGTTCCTCGGGCAGCCGCTTCTCGTAGCGCCTGGGGCCGAAGACGACGTAGTGGAGCAGGATCAGCAGGGCGACCGCCGCGACAACCACTGGCCCCAGGGGCTTGATGTATGCCTCGCGGATGGCGGCCAGTTCTTGCATCAGGGGGCTTCGCCCCATCCGCGCGTAGAGCGGCTGGCCCTCGGGCAGGCCGCCCCGTCCCACCGCCTTGACGGGCGCGATCGAGTTGAAGAATGGCGAGCCGCCCTCGTGACACTCCTCGCACCCGCGGGCGCCTAGAGCCTGGGGCGCTGGGCGGACGTTGTGGAACAACGGCCGGTCTATCGGCTCTGCGAGCGGGCTGGGCGCCGAGCGCAGTTTGCCCGCCTCGTCGAGGCTGTAAGCCATGCCGCCGTGGAGATAGACCGGCACGACGGAACTGCGCTTGAGGGCCTTGAGCACGGTGGCGATCTCGCTCCGGGTGTTCATCTCCGGCGTGCCGTCGCCGTCGTCGTCCTTCAGTTCCTTGAGCACGCGGCGGAAGCGGCTGAGGATTGAGGAGGGCTTGAGGGGGACAAGGTCGCCCGTGGCGCGGTTGCCGAAGAACGACGGGAGCATCCGGCTGAAGAGGTGGAGTTTGCCGTCGGCGCCTCGCCCGTAAACCCCCGCGAAGACCATCGGGCCGCTGGGCTTCTTGCCCGAAAGGATCACCCCCCAGGTCGGGTCGGTCGGCTCCTCGACCGCAAGGGGGATGTCGCGGGGACGCGGGCCGCTGTGGCACACTTCGCAATCGATCTTATCGAGGTGGAGCTTCGGGAGGCCCTCGTGGCGCAGCGCGGTGGCGCCGAGGCGGCCCGTCGTGTGGCAGCCCTCGCACGTCAGACTCCCGAACCGAGGACCACGGGCTCTCGGGTCGCCGGGGAACACGTGGTCGGGGCCGCCGGCGTGGCAGTCGGCGCAGCGGATGCCCGACTGGGAGTGGACGTCCGCCTCGAGGCAGTCGGCCCACACCGTGGCGCCGACCGCCGGGCGGCGGTGGCAAAACAGGCAGTTGTTGTCGGGCGGCTGGCCTATCGCCAGGTGGACTTTGCCCTCCGGGGAGAAGACCTTGGGGTCATAGACCACCTTGGTGTCTTTGCCCCAGCCTTCGAGTTTCCCCAGGCCGGCCCCGATGGTGGGCGCCCACTTGAAGTTCCCACGGGCGATCTGGGCTCCGCGCTCGACGTGGTCGTAGCCCGAGAGGGAGTGGCAGACCAGGCAGTCGTGCTCGAGCACCCCGCTCTGGTCCCACTTCGCGCGGTAGTAGTCCGGGTCGGTCTCCGGGGGCTTGGGATCGGCGGTCATGCGCTGGTCGTAGCGGTTGCCCTGGGAGTCGAGCTCGAGGCGCCCGCCGCCGGGGTGGAAAGGCCCGAAGAGTTTGGCAATGTCGAAGAGGCCCAGATGGACCTTCGGATTGAATGCCTCGGGCTTCGGGGCGAGGAAGCCCGCCGAAAGCGGAGCCGAGCAGCCGCTGAGGCCCTCGAAGAGGGTCCACTTGTGTGCCGGCGGCAAGTCGGCAGCGAGGGCCTTGCCTGGGAACATCCGGCTGTGGGTCCCGGCCGCGATGACCTCGTAGTTGTGGCACCGGGAACTCGAGCAGGTGGCCTTCGGGCTATAGGGCGCGGTGCTCTTGGGGGTTATCGGCTCGCCCTCGGCGTCGCGCAGGATGA
>CAYYCI010000750.1:0-1961 GCA_964470215.1 uncultured Planctomycetota bacterium | reverse complement strand
CCGAGCGCCTTGCGTCCTTTCGGCAAAGCATTCTTTTCCTTCTCGCCTGCACTGGAAGCCCACGGTGCACAAAAGCGTGCCAAAGCCCACAGCCCGGCCTCTTTCAAGACCCCACGCGGGTTTCCCTCATAGTCTCAGGCTTTCCGTCCGCCAAGACCAACCGTCCGTGTGTCCGTGCCAGTCCGTCTCCGTCCACAAGCAGCCCGGGCCATTGACATCCCCGCCGACGCGGTGCACAATGCTCCCGATGGCTCCGGGGCGAAAGGAGGTCGGGGATGGAACGGCGCGCCTTCCTCAAGACCACGCTCAGCGGCACGGGGCTGCTCGTCCTCGCCAACCCGCTGGCCGCGCGGACCTACGCGGCCAACGACAAGGTCGCCCTGGCCCACGTGGGGGTCGGCGGGCGCGGCTGGGTCCTCCTCAACACCTTCGTCAAACTCGGCCGCCCGGTCGCGCTCTGCGATGTCAACGACAAGAAGGCCACGCGGGCCTATCGGATGCTGCCCGAGGTGGCGAAGTTCCGCGACTTCCGCAAGATGCTCGACCAGAAGGCCAGGGAGATAGACGGCGTGGTCGTCGCCACGCCCGACCACATCCACGCCGTGGCCTCGGCCGCGGCCATCCGCGCGGGAAAACACGTC
Source organism: uncultured Planctomycetota bacterium (assembly GCA_964470215.1). GTDB lineage: Bacteria > Planctomycetota > PUPC01 > DSUN01 > DSUN01 > CAYYCI01. Next base: position 1,320 of record CAYYCI010000750.1, on the reverse strand, counting down.
TACGTCGAAAAGCCTATGACCCGCACGGTCCACGAGTCGCGCGTCCTGCGCGAGTTGGCCGCCAAACACCAGGTCGCGACCTCGATGGGCAATCAAGGAACGGCCGCCGGCCCGTTCCGTCGAGCCCTCGAGGTCATTCGCGGCGGCACCCTCGGCACCATCGAGGCGGTCCACACCTGGAACGACCAGGGCGGCCGCGGCTACACCGAGCCGCCGAAGGGCGAGGCCAAAACCCCCTTCTACCTCGACTGGAACCTCTGGCTCGGCCCGGCCGCCTTCCGACCTTTCCACCCACGGTGGATGGCCTGGCACGCCTGGCGCGACTTCGGCACCGGCAACCTGGGCAACTGGGCCTCCCACTCCCAGAACCTGGCGTTCATGGCACTCCGCGTCCACGACCTCTGGCACGCCGACCCGACCAGCCGCCCGCGAATCCGCGTCGAGGCCGACGCCAGGAGCCGCAATCGCCTCTCTTTCCCTCGCTGGGAGTATGTCCGCTGGCACATCCCCGCCCGCGGCAACCTGCCACCCATCACATTCCACTGGCACAACGGCGGCAGCCGTCCCGGCATCCGCGACGACCTCAAGAAGATTCTCGGCCACGAGGTGGCCTGGGGGCCGGACGACTGGAGCGAATGGGCGGGATGCCTGATCGTCGGCACCGAGGGCCGCATCCACGCCACGGCCCACAACGCCACCTTCAAACTCCTGCCCCCCGAGAAGTTCAAGGGCGTCCAGACCTCGGCTCCGGAGAAGGTCGCGCGCTCGCGCGGCCACGAACGCGACTGGCTCGAGGCCTGCCGGGGCGGAGAGAAGCCGTGGGCGAACTTCGACTACGCCGGCCCACTGACCGAATTCAACATGCTCGGCAACGTCGCCACGCAGTTCGAGGGCGTCCTGGAGTTCGACCCCCTCGAGTGCAAGATCGTCAACAACCCCGAGGCCGACAAGGCCCTCCACGAGACCTATCGCGAGGGCTGGAGCCTGTGATGGAGCACTCGATTTGGCCGCCGGGCTGCGCTAAGATGGAGCGTGGACGGTGTGGCAATGCCGGAGTTGAGCAGGTTTTTCGGAATCGTGATCGCGATGTACTACCTGGACCATCCGCCGCCACACTTCCATGCGAAGTACGGTGGCCAGACAGGGGTGTTTTCGATCACGGAGTTGAAACTCATTGAAGGGAATCTCCCGAGGCGGGTGATTGCGCTCGTTCTCGAGTGGGCATTCGCGCACCGCGACGAACTCATGGCGAACTGGGAACTCGCGGCAGCTCGAAAGCCGTTGCGCAAGATAGCGCCCCTGGAATAGGAGAGGCGCAAT
>CAYYCI010000749.1:0-1963 GCA_964470215.1 uncultured Planctomycetota bacterium | reverse complement strand
CGCCGATACGTCTTCCCCGCAGTCGGGTCAGCGAGACGGCCTCTCGGTGCAAATCCAGTTGGCGCGCGTCGATTTTTCGACCAGAAAGGGCTTGCATCGGGGATGTGTTGCGTTGTATAATGGGGCCCTCGGGTTCCGGCGGGGAACCCGGCGGACGAAGGGACCAGGATGAAGGAGGTCGGCGATGCGCGTGGCGATGACGAAGCCGCTGTTTGCGTGGGATTCTCTGGAGGACAGCCCGAGCCTGAGGACGGTGCGGGAGTTCCTGTGGTCGGTGCCGGACGGGGTGCTGCTGGCGTCGCTTCGGGCGTGGCGCGGGAAGGGGCGGGACGATTATCCGGTGGAGGTGTTGTGGGGGACGCTGCTTGTGAGCATTGTGCTTCGGCATCCGACGATGGAGGGGTGCCTGGGCGAGTTGCGTCGGAACGCGGGGCTGCGTCGGCTGATCGGGATCGAGCATGAGGATGCGGTGCCCAAGGCGTGGAACATGTCGCGGTTCCTGGACGTGTTGGGCTCGGAGCCGCACCGGACGCTCGTTGGGGAGGTGTTCGACCGGATGGTTCGGACGCTGGTCGAGGCGGTGCCGGACCTGGGCCGGATGACGGCGGGGGACGCGATGGGGCTCCGGGCACGGCGGGTCCGTGCGAAGCGGGGCGGGGACGAGGATTTGCCGGTGCCGGCGGGCGGCCGCAAGGAGTACACGGACGCGGCGGGCACGGTGACGAAGGTCGTCGAGTGGTTCGGCTACAAGTTGCATCTGCTCGTGGACGTTCGGCACGAGGTGGTGCTCGCGTGGCGGATCAGTTCGGCGAACGCGGCCGACAACGAGGAACTGCCCGAGGTGCTGGCCCACGCCCTGCGGATTCTGCCCGAGGGGCGGATCGAGAGCCTCGCGTATGACAAGGCGTGCGACGACGGGGCGATCCACGAACACCTCGACGGCGCGGGCATCAAGCCCATCATCCAGAACCGCTCGCTGTGGAAAGGCGAACGCGAACGGATGCTGCCCGGGCACGACGGCACCTCGAACATCGTCTACGACGAGGCGGGCACCGTCTACTGCTACGACAAGGAGAGCCGCGAACCCGTGCGTCATCCGATGGCCTACATCGGCCACGAACCGGCGCGGCGGACCCTGAAGTACCGCTGCCCCGCACGCCACGCGGGCTGGAAATGCCCCAGCGACAAGCGGTGCAACGCCGGCCTCACCTACGGCAAGACCGTCCGCGTCCCCCGCGACATCGACCTCCGCCGCTTCCCACCCGTCCCGCGAGCGACCAAGAAGTTCGAGCGGCTCTACCGAGGCCGCACCGCCGTCGAGCGCGTCAACGCACGCTTCAAAGTTTTCTGGGGCGCCGACGACGGCAACATCGTCGGAGCGAGGCGATTCCACGCCCACGTCGGAGCCGTCCTCATCGTCCACCTCGGCCTGGCGACCCTCCTGGCCGCCGCCCCGCGCCGCGAGGGCACCCTCGGCAAGATGCGGCTCGGCCCCATCGCCAAGGCCCTGCGGGCCCGGCTCGGACTCAAGCAGTAGATCGTCCGCCGCCTCAGGCGAGCAGCCCAACCGGGGAGCCGTGGGATTCCATGCCCGTCGCTTCCCGTCGCCCACCCCACACCCCCCATTGACCCACCGATTCAGGCGTCGGCAGCTCCCATGGAGCCGCGTGGCTCTCGCATGGCGAGGCGCGTGGTATCCTGCAGATCCGCCTGGGTGCCCCCGCGGGCCAACAACGCAACCGGCTTCCCACGGCCCGCCCGGGGCGGCGTTCAGATCAACCTACGGATGCGGTCGTCCATCGCCTTCTGGTCGGCCGCGAAGCTCTGGAGCCCGTGCAGGTTCATCAGCGCGTCGAGCCCGATTTCGCCCGTCGCCGAGGCCGTGGTCGGCGACGACCGAGTTGAGCCGCCGGAGGAACACGTTGCAGTAGAGCGGGCTTGCGAAGACGCTTGTGAGCACGTT
>CAYYCI010000748.1:0-1970 GCA_964470215.1 uncultured Planctomycetota bacterium | reverse complement strand
TGACCGTTCGGTTGAAGACGAGCCTGTCGGGGGAGGAGTCGGGGTCGGCGCAGAAGTAGCCGAGGCGCTCGAACTGCAACCTATCGCCTGGCCTGGCGCTGGCCAGCGATGGCTCGAGCCTGGCGTCGGGGACGATCTTCAGCGACTCGGGGTTCAGATTGGCTCGGAAGTCCTGGCTTTCGGGGGCGTCGTTGGGGTTTTCGGTGGTGAAGAGGCGGTCGTAGAGCCTGACCTCGGCCTCGAGGGCGTGTCGGGCCGAGACCCAGTGGAGCGTGGCCTTGACCTTGCGGCCGTCGGGGGCGTGGCCCCCGCGGGTCTGCGGGTCATAGGTGCAGCGAAGTTCGACCACCTGGCCGGTCTGAGGGTCCTTGACGACTTCCTGACAGGTGATGAAGTAGGCGTAGCGCAGGCGGACCTCGCGGCCGGGGGCGAGGCGGTAGAACTTCGGGGGCGGCTCCTCGCGGAAGTCCTCGCGCTCGATAAACAGTTCGCGGCAGAACGGCACCTTGCGCGTGCCCGCCGAGGGGTCTTCGGGGTTGTTGATGGCCTCGAGTTCCTCGACCTGGTCTTCGGGGTAGTTGACGATGACGACCTTGAGTGGGTCGAGGACTGCCATTCGGCGCTCGGCCCGGCGGTTGAGGTCCTCGCGGATGCAGTGTTCGAGGAGAGCGACGTCCACGGTGCTCTCAGTCTTGGCCACTCCAATGCGCTCGCAGAAGGCGCGGATGGCCTCGGGGGTGTAGCCGCGTCGTCGCAGGCCCCGGAGGGTTGGCAGGCGGGGGTCGTCCCAGCCGCTGACGTGGCCCTCCTCGACGAGGGTGAGGAGTTTGCGCTTGCTCATGACCGTGTAGGTGAGGTTCAGGCGCGCGAACTCGATCTGGCGTGGATGGTGGACGCCGAGTTGCTCGAGGAACCAGTCGTAGAGGGGGCGGTGGTTCTCGAACTCGACGGTGCAGATCGAATGGGTGATGCCCTCGATGGAGTCGCTCTGGCCGTGTGCCCAGTCGTAGGTGGGGTAGATACACCAGGCATCGCCGGTGCGATGGTGTGGGGCGTGGACGATGCGGTACATGACGGGATCGCGGAGGTTGAGGTTGGGGGAAGCCATGTCGATCTTGGCCCTGAGGACTTTCGCCCCGTTGGGGAACTCGCCCCTGCGCATCCGCTCCAAGAGGTCGAGGTTCTCCTCGACGGAGCGGTTGCGGTATGGGCTCTCGCGGCCGGGTTGCGTCAGGGTGCCGCGGTACTGTCGGATTTCCTCGGCGGTGAGGTCATCCACGTAGGCTTTCCCGGCCTTTACCAGTTCAACGGCCCACTGGTAGAGTTGCTCGAAGTAGTCGGAGGCGTAGTATTCGCGGTCCTGCCAGTCGAAGCCGAGCCAGCGGATGTCCTCCTTGATGGCCTCGACATATTCGCGCTCTTCTTTGGTTGGGTTGGTGTCGTCAAAGCGCAGGTTACAGAGGCCCCCGAACTCCTCGGCGATGGCGAAATTCAGGCAAATGGCCTTGGCATGGCCGATGTGGAGGTAGCCGTTCGGCTCGGGCGGAAAGCGGGTGTGGACCCTCGTGAACCTGCCGGTTCGCAGGTCTTCGCGGATCGCCTCGCGGATGAAATCGGTCCGCGGATCGGGTTGGTCTTTGTCGTTGCGAGCCATAGTTGTGCAACGCCTCGCGGTCTCGAGGGGGTAAGGGTGTGTCATATTATAGCGCAAGCCTGCCAGGCCACCAACGCGCGCTTTCCACGGAGTAGCATCCGTCCGGGGGAACCCCGGCCCTGCCTTTCTCGCTCCGACCCGCGCCACGGACATGGTGGACGGAATGGACGTAGTGGACAAGGTGTCGGTGGGACAGGCTAGCCAGTCCACGATCCCTGTGGCGGGTCTATGAGGGAACTCCCAGCGGCAGCGCGCCGGGGGGTGTGGGCTTTGGCACGCTTTTTGCACCGCAAACAATTGCCAGGCGAGAAGGAAA
>CAYYCI010000747.1:0-1974 GCA_964470215.1 uncultured Planctomycetota bacterium | reverse complement strand
TTCTTTCACCCTAGGAAGCGCCCAGGACCTTGACGTCGGCCGCCGGGCGGTCGAGGGTGAGGACGACGATGGTGTCGAGGGCCTGGCGATGGGCCTGCGGGACGTTGATGGTTATTCCCTTGTCGGTTCGTTCGATCTTGGCCTGTCCGCCAGTGAGGACGGATGCGGAAGTGACCTTCGCGGAGAAGGGCGGGAGGGTCAGGGGGCCGGCAGGCCACTTGAGGACGTGGACGTAGATTTTGTTGTCCTTGCGGGTGGTGGCGCCCCAGGCGGCCGGTCGGAAGGGGCCGCCGCGGGTCCCGTAGATGCTCTCGCCATACTTGGCGAGCCAGGCGCCGATCTCCTTGAGGCGGGCGACCTGGCGGGGTTCGATCTCGCCGGTGGGCATCGGGCCGACATTCAGCAGCAGGTTCCCACCGCCACCGACGCATCGGACCAGGATGTCTATGCATTCCTTCAGGGATTTCATCTTGTCGTTCGGCCGCCAGGCCCACTGGCGGCAGATGGTGATGCACGACTCCCACGGGCGGGCGAGTTGGAAGCGGCCGATTCGCTGCTCGGGCGTGTCGAAATCACCTCGGAGGCCGCCGCGGTTGTTGATGAGGACGTGGGGCTGGAGTTGGCGGATCATGCGGAAGAGACGCTCGGAGTCCCAGTCCTTGGCCCGCCCGCCGAGACCGTCGAACCAGATGATGTCCACGCGACCGTAGTTGGTGCAAAGTTCGCGGAGTTGGCCGTGGAGATATTCGATGTAGCGGGCGTGGTTGGCGGTGCGGTAGTCGGGGTGGTGCCAGTCGGGCGGGGAGTAGTAGAAGCCCAGGCGGAACTTGGCCTCGTGGCAGGCGTCGGCGAGCTCCTTGACGACGTCGCGGCCGAAGGGAGAGTTGGTGATCTTGTAGTCGGTGAGTTTGGTGTCGAACATGCAGAAGCCGTCGTGGTGTTTGGTGGTGAAGACCAGGTATTTCATGCCCGCGGCCTTTGCGATGGCGACCCACTCGCGCGCGTTGAACTTCACGGGGTTGAATTGCTTGTAGAGGTTGTCGTAGACCTCGACGGGGATCGGCCCTCCGCCGCGACGCCGGCCCCTCTTGGCGCGCGACCAGCTAATCTCCGTGCCCTTGAGGCTCACCGGACCCCAGTGGATGAACAGGCCGAACTTCGCGTCCTGCCACCACTGGATGTCCTGGGGTTTGGCGCGGAGGTAGTCCTGAGCGGCGACGGCGCTGGCGAGCGAGAAGATGACGAGAACGAGGAGACGCGGCTTGTTCATGGCTTTCCCTCTCGCGGTGGGGGTTGCCGAAAGCCCAGCGCGGAACCACACTATCAATCCTAGCAGGTCGGTTCGGGTGGGTCAACAGGGCGAGGGGGTTCGCTGACTGGAGGGGGGCAGGGACGCGGCTTGCGGGCACGGCGGTGCCGTGCCCCTACCAACATGGCCAACCTTCGCCGCGACCACCCAGGACCGCCCTCTCCGCGTCCTCTCTGTGTCCTCTGTGCCTCTGTGGTGAGAGCCGTTCTACACGGGGCGGGGACGCCCCGCCTACACGTTCTCGCCGCGGGGTTTCAGCGGCGCGGGACACGGTCGCGTCGAACGTAGATGACAAAGTCGGTTCGCCGCGACTGTATGATGCGGTCTTCCACGTAGTGGGTCTTCATGAAACTCGACCAGGCATGGCCGGGCCCGAATCGGTCGAGATCGTCGGGCAGAAAGCCCTCGGTGGCGACGATATATGCCGGGAGGGACTTGCCAAGCGCCTCGTAGAGTTCGCCGATGGTCTCTTCGCCGAAGTACTCGTGGAGGATGCGGGGGACATTGAATGGCCTGGTGTTGAAGATGCGGAAGGGCGCGGGCCGGTCGGCAAGGACGTAGACCTGGGGATAACGCCCCCAGACGAACACCGGGTGCCAGGGCATCGTGTTGTCGCGGATGTAGTTGGCGACCTTCTCGGCGGCACGCGCCGTGCTCAGCCGCTC
>CAYYCI010000746.1:0-1976 GCA_964470215.1 uncultured Planctomycetota bacterium | reverse complement strand
GAGCGGAAGGCCTGGCGGTCGTACCACCTGGGGTAGTTGCCCAGGCGTCGCGCCTCGGTGGCCTGGTTGTCGTCGGGCTCGAGGAGTTGAACCTCATCGAAACTCTTGTAGGCCGAGCCCCACGAGGCATTGAGCGCCTCGATGCTCCCGTAGACCTTCGCCAGGTAGCGGCGGTAGGCCGCCAGGCAGTGTGGGCTGAGGCACGAGCCTCGAACGTGGTTCTCGTCGCCGAGGGAATAGACGAAGACGCCGTGTTGGCGCGCGGGGCGGTACTTCTCGGCCAGCGCCTTCACGTGGGCAGCGACCTTCGCCGCGTCGTTCCAGCAGAATGGCTTCATCACCCCGTCCTTGGTGTGGGACTCGAGGATGCGGGTGGTGTAGGGGATCCAGGCGATGTCGTAAGCCGCGACGACCCGCGGGGGCGCTCCCCCGCTCAATTGAAGCGTGGTGCCGAGGCGTGCGAGGCTCGCCTCGGCGTAGGGCGCGAGGGTGTCGCGAGGAACGTCCCAGATGAGGAAATTGAACCGGCCGCGGTGGCGCTTGACCACGTTGAAGTAGGCCCAGCCACAGGAGACCTCGCCGTCGCGGTCCGAGACCACTGCCTCGACCCTCACGAGCATCGGCAACCACGCCTGGACCGGGAAGTCGAATCTCCGGTCCTCGGCGAGTTCCATTCGCGTCAGGATGCGGTCGCGGCGGTCGCGGAGGTTGACGACCAGTCGCTCGCCGGCGAGCGGCTTCCCGGCCAACTCGACCGAGCCACGAATCCGCTCTCCGACCTCGCCCCAATCGCGTTCCAGGGCGACAGCCTTGACGCTTCGTTCTGCGGAGACCGTGAAGGCGGCGGTCGCCCACGCTTCGACCCCGCGGGGGCTGGTGGCGATGGCGTCCAGGTGCCAGGTGTCCGCGCGGAGCCTGGGGATCGAGCGTCGCGCCTGGCCCGTCTCGGCCGATGTTTCGACCGGCTCGAGCGGGATGCACACCCCGTCCTGGCGCCGGAGCCAGGCGGCGATCTTCAGCGGTCGCCGCTCCGGGTTCTTCCACCGCAGGGTCACGGTTTCAGCGTGGAGGGCTCGGCGTTCGAGGGTTGGCCTGGCGATGGAGAGCGTCAGGCTCGCCTTCGGCTCGCGGCCGGCCGCCCAGAGGAGAGCGCGGCCGAGACCCTCCTGCCAGTACTCGTAGGTCGTTTGCCAGCCGACGTCGTAGTCGAGCCGGGGCCTTCGCGGCAGGCGGACGCCCCGCCCGTTCTTCACCCGGAAGGCGGCAGCCCCCACAACCCCGCGAAGGAACTCCGGCAACGGCCGCAGCTGGCGCTCCGGCTTGAGGATTCGGCGGTCGTCCGTCCCGGCCAACACCAGCCCCGCCCCCTCGGAGACCGGCTTGAGGACCTTGTAGAGCATCTCGCTGGGGAGGTTCTTCGGCGGGATGCCCAGGAAGAAGTAGCAGTCGCAGGGCTTGGCCAGGAGGCGGCGCATTCGGGCCAGGCCCGCCTCGCCGCCGTGCCAGCCCTGTTTCGTGGAGTCAACGATCCTCGCCCAGAAGACCGCCTCGACCGCCACATCGAACCGCTGCATGAGTTCCACGCCCTCGCGGGGCACCGTCCCGCGGCCATTGCAAAACATCAGGACTCGCATCCGCCCTCTGGCGTACGGCCTCGCCCAGCGGGTGTGGGGCGTGACGAAATCGGTCGAGAGGGAGTGTTCGAGTTCTAACTCCGCGGCATCCTGGGCGAGAGAGACTGCCGCGAGCACCCACGAAAGAGCCGTCGCAAGGCGCATGACCGCCTCCTCATCGGAACCTGTCGGGCTCGGGTGGCAATCTAGGCTGGGCGGGGCAGGGAGTCAAGGCCCGAAGCAAGGTGGTGGGTCAGGCGCTCGCCTCCGCGCCGATGCGGACCATGACCTTCAGACACCGCTTCCGCCGCATTATCTCGATCCCCTCGAGGATGTTCTCCAGCGTGACCTCGTGGGTGATGA
>CAYYCI010000745.1:0-1977 GCA_964470215.1 uncultured Planctomycetota bacterium | reverse complement strand
GCGAGATGTCCGAAATGCGGGGCCGAGTTGCCCCGCCGCGGGCGTTTCTGTCTGGAGTGCGGCTGCGACCTCTATGCCGAGGGCGTGCGTCGTCCCCCCCCGCCGCTCGTCCCCATCGCGCTCATAGCCCTGGCTGTGGGGACCGTCGCTGTCCTGGTGGTCCTCGCCTCGAGAAGAAGCACTGAGGCGCCGGAGGAGCGCGTCATCCGAGCCAAGACCCAACGGCTCCTGGCGTTGGCAGCCGAGAAGAAGTTCGGCGAGATCGTCCGCGAATTCTACATGCCCAACCGCCGGGAGTTCGAGGCGGTGGACCGGGAGTTGGGGGAAATCGTTCGGGGAAGCGGGGCGCCGGGTCTGAATATCTTCAGGGCCTCGGTCGCCGACGACCTCGAGGAGGCCAGGAAGTTCGTCGAGCGCTACGAGACACCCCACCTCGACTACGTCGTGGGGGTTCTGGCGGCGATCTGTTTCCGGGACGGCGCCCTGCGAACGAGCCTGGGGGGCGCGCTGGTCGGCGCGCAGCGCGCTGAGACTTTCCTGGCCTGGCACCTCGGCATCGCCTTCCTCGGCCTCGAGCCAGCGAAGGCGTCCATAACCTCCATCCGCGCCGACCAGGCCCCGGACGGCTCACCGATGTTCGTTGTCTCGATCCACTACCCCGGCCAGCGCGAGGCGCCCGCCGGGGTGGTTGACCTCTCAGAGTTGCGATGGATTCAAGCCGACGGAGGGACGTGGGCGCTGACCTTCGGCCACACATTCCACCTCGACGAAGTCCTCGACCTTCTCCAGCGGGTCAAGCTCTGAGCAGGGCGCGGAGCGCCTCGGCCTGAGCCGCGGTGATGGTGCCCTTGGCCAGCGCCGTCTCCACACACCACAACCCCACCACACGGTATAACTCGCCCATCTCCGGCGCCTGACGGTCGAGGGCCTCCAGGTGGCGTTTCACGGTCGCCACGTCGCCGCGGCTTATCGGCCCGGTGAGCGCCCTGGCGGGGCCGACCGACTGGATGTTGGCGGCCGTTGCGCGCAGGAGCGGCGCGTACGTCCTGAGCGCTTCTTCCTCCAGGCCCGCCTTCTCCAACAGGCGGACCGCAGCGTCCGCTAGCGCCACCACATAGTTACAGCCCACACACAGGGCGGCGTGGTAGAGGACCTTCTGCTCGGTTCCGAGGACCACCGGGGTCGCCCCGAGCCTGCGGGCAAGTTCCTCACCGACAGCGAGCGCCTCGGCATCGCCCTCTAGCGCCACGACAATCTCCTCGAACAGTCGAGCGCCCGGTCGGGCGAACGTCTGCGCGGGATGAAAACTCAACGCCCGCGCGCCAGCCCGGCGAGCGGGCTCGAGGACGCCCGAGCCGAGCGCGCCGCTCAGGTGGATCGCCACATCGCCTTTCCCGAAGCCGCCGCCAGCCGCCACGGCACCGCAAACCTCGGCGATAGCGTCGTCGGGAACGCTCAGGACGACCACGTCTCCCTCGCGCGCGGCTCTCGCCACGTCGGTGGTCGCCAGCGATGCACCGCCGAGTTCCGCACCGCGCCGTGCCGAAGCCTCGGTGCGGCTTGCGACCGCCGCCACCGCCAGCCCACGCTCTGCGAGGGCGGCCGCCAGCGAGCAACCCACTGCGCCCGCGCCGACGATCACGAATCGCTTCGATTCCAACATGGCCCTGTCATTCTAGCGGCCGAGCCCCCAGTCGCCAACGTTGACTCCGCGACCGCGCCGATTATACTCGCTTCGGTTGGAAAAGGAGAGCGCCGTGGCAAGACCGCGAACCCAACCCTGCGTCCTCCCCTTCCCCAGGCGTCCCCGCGAGCGAGGCCGAAGCGGCCCGCCCAGAGCGGGCACGGCAGTGCCGCGCCCCTACGAGCCACATTGGTGGCACATCTACGAGGAAACCCGAGAGGTCAGTGCGCTGGGGCGCGTGGGCTTTGGCACGCCTTTTGCACCGCAATCAATTGCCAGGCGAGAAGGAAAAG
>CAYYCI010000744.1:0-1978 GCA_964470215.1 uncultured Planctomycetota bacterium | reverse complement strand
GGCAATAGCCCCGGTTGAGTTCCCACGGGGGCTCGTGGAGCGCACGGAAGCGCCCAGCCCTCTCGTCGTAGGCCAGGTGGAGGAACGAGAGGGACGGCGCTCGCCCGCCAACTGCGCGCACCATCTCAGGCACCTTCCACCAAACCACGACCACGACCAACCCCAGCGCCACGACCGAAGTCGGCGCCGCCACTTGAGGCCGCCTCGCCCAGAGCCAAACGATGACCCTCACCACAACGATCACCCCGAGGACGACGACCAGCAAAGCCGCTTCCGGCCTCACCAGAGCCATGAACGCCACAGGAAACGTGGCCAGAAGAAACCGGCGGCCGAGGCCACCCTCGCGGCCGACGAAAAGCGCAACGCAGGTGGCGAACCCCAGCGCGCCCAGGAATGTCACGCAGCCCAACCCGGCAAGGACGAAATGTGCCGGCAGAACCAGGAATCCCGAGGCGAGCAAGGCGCGCGACCGCGCCCTCTCGACCGCCCCGCCCGCGGCTATCTCCGCCAACACCCCGAAGAGCAGCAGGGCCGCGACCCCACAGTAGGCGGTCAGCGAGTGGCCCCAGCCCGCCCCGCGGCTCAAAGTGCCCAACACGGCGACCACTGCAACGGGGACGAAATGCCTGCGCGGGTAGCCGAGAGTGCCGCCGGGATACTCGGCGGAGAAATAGCCGGGATCAGGGCTTCCACTGGCCAGGGCACGCGCCGCGCACAGGTAGGCGGGTGGGTCGCCGAGGTCCATGGTTATCTGGCCCGGGTATGGGGAAAGCGGGGCGACGGCCAGCCAGAAAGCCAGAGAGGCCGCCATGGCGCCGAGCACGAGGCGCTCGGCGACCGATGCCGCCACGATGAACAGCGGATGTCCCTCCATCCCCGCCAGGCTAGCCAGCCGAGCGAGCCAACGGCGCATGGCCGACCGGCAATCTGGCAGCCGCGGGCGGGCCAGGCGACAGCCGCGAGCGCGGCCGACACGCCGAGAGCCAGCGAGGAGGCCGGGAAGCCGAAGGCAACGGATGTCCATCGCCCCAGCCATCCGGCAGAGCCGAGGCGACGACCGATCCCCAGCGCTGGAACGACCAGCAAGAGGAGGACCAGCAAACCCTGGAGGAAGGCTGCGAGGGTCTCCATCGTCGCTTTTCGGCCTGCCTCCCCGAAAAAAGGCGTGGACCCGGCTAGCGGGGGCTCAGCGCAACCTGAGGACGAAGAGCACAACCCGCCGCAGCGAAAACGTCTTCACCGCGCACCAGAGCCTTCGCCACGAACTGGTGTAGAAGCGCAAGAAGGCCCACAGGCGCCACAGCCGCATCCGTCGCACCGTCTGGCCCTGCGGCGCATAGACGACCTCGTAGTAGTCCGTGCCTTCGGGCAGGGAGGAGATTTCGCCGCACGCCAGGAGGTCGTCGGCAACGGGGGTCCCGGCCAGCGGCTGGAAACAGGTGAACGTGACCCAGTCGAACGGGCTGCGGACGGCGAAAGCGATGGTCTTCCGGAAGTCGTCGGCGGCCTCGCCGGGATAACCGAGCATGAAGAAGCCGAAGACCTGAAGACCCGTTTTCTTGATCAACGCCACCTTCTCGGCCACGACCGCCAGGTCGAGGTGTTTGTTCATTCGCTCGAGGGTGGCCGGGCTGCCACTTTCGGGTGCCACGAACACCGCGCTCCAGCCGGCACGCTTCATGAGTTCCAACAGTTCGGCATCCAGTCGGTCCACCCTCACCCCATTGGGCGCGCAGAACGAGAGGTCGCGCAGCCCCAGCCAGATGATGCCCCGACAGATGGCCTTGGCGTAGTCGAGGTCGAAGGTGAAGTTGTCGTCTATGATGTTGAAGCCGTCAATGGCGAATCGCTCGTGGAGGCGCGCGATCTCGCCCAGCACGTCCTGCACGGGGCGCTTGCGCACCTTCGTGCCGTTGATCAGAGACGCGCTACAGTAGCGGCAGCCGTATGGGCAGCCGCGGGTGGTCATGATCGGGGC
>CAYYCI010000743.1:0-1984 GCA_964470215.1 uncultured Planctomycetota bacterium | reverse complement strand
CTCAGGCTCCCGTTGCTGAAGGGCTGGCGGGTGAAGCCAGCGGCGGATGCGGGCAAACTCGCGGACAAGTTCTTCCGGGCCGACTTCGACGACTCGAGGTGGAACACTACCGACATCACGCCCGGTAAACCCCGTTACAGCGAACGCTACGTCTTCTACCGCAAGTGGGTCCAGGCGCCCGCGGCGTGGCGGGAGAAACGCGTCCAGGTTGTCTTCAGGGGCGTGGACGACGATGCGGTGGTGTGGCTGAACGGTCGCAAACTGGGCGAGCACAAGGGCTGGAACGAGGCGTTCTCGTTCGAGGCGAGCGGCGCGCTGAACTACGGCGGGCGGAACCTTCTGGCAGTGCTTGCGGACAATAGCGGTGGCGGCGATGCAGGGATCTGGCAACCGGTCGAGTTGGTTCTCGCCGAGGAGATCGCCCGGCTGAAAGCCGCGCAAGAGGCGAAGTTGCGCAAGGAACTCAAAGCCCTGCCGTTCAAGATCGTCTTCGAGACCCGCCGCAAGGGCAATTGGGAACTCTTCACGGTCAATGCGGATGGCTCCAACCCGGTCAACCTCACCCGCACCCCCGACATCAACGAGCTCTACCCGCACGTCTCCCCCGATGGCAAGAGGGTGTGTTTCGTGGTGGACGAGGGCGAAGGAGGGAAGAAGGTCCGGAGCGTCTGGTACATGAAGCTGGACGGCACGGGCCGCACTCTCGTGGCGCGCAACGCCCGCCAGCCTTGCTGGAGCCCCGACGGGACCAGGATCGCCTATCTGAAGGGCGAGTTCGAGCGATTCTCCTATCGCGACTTCGCCACCAAGGGCATCTTCATCTATGACCTGAAGACCGGGCAGCACCACGAACACCCGAACAAGAGCATCTGTCACCTCTACAACATCTGCTGGTCGCCCGACGCCAAGTGGTTCATCTCGACGGTCCATGCCGGGATGGGGTTCAGGCACGGCATCCTGGCGCTCGAGGCCGCTGGGCAGAAGGTTTTCAACCTGGGCATTCCTGGTTGCCGCCCGGACATCAGTCCCGACGGGCACCTGGTGGCCTGGGGTCCGAGCGACTGGGCCTTGCGGCGCGGCAAGCTCGACTTCTCCGGGCCGAGGCCCCGGGTGGTGGACCAGCGCGACATCGTCACCAGTCGCAAGCCGATGAAGGTTTACCACGTTGACTGGTCGCCGGACGGTCGCTACGTGGCGTTCAGCCGCGGGCCAAGCCGCAAGCGCCTGGGCTATGCCCCCGAGATGGTCGGCATACCCGCCGAGGGCTGGAACATCTGTGTGGGCGACGCCACGGCCAAGAACCGATGGGTCGCCATCACCACCGAAGGCAATTGCAACAAGGAGCCCGACTGGGTGCCCGTGGCCAAATGACGCGCAAGCGCCGCCTGGTTCTCCTCGTCATAGTCGTGGTCGCCGGCCTGGCGTCGTGTGGGCGTTCCGACCGCGGTGCCGCCGCCCCCGCGCTCCCGAAAATCATCAAGACCAAGACCGGGGTCGAGATGGTCCTCGTCCCTGGCGGCTGGTTCCAGATGGGCAGCGACCGCGGCCAGCCCGACGAAGCCCCGGTCCACAAGGTCTGGGTGGACTCCTTCCTGATGGACAGGTTCGAGGTCACCAACGCCCTCTACAACCTTGTTGATCAGGCCGAGGTGGAGAGCAAGGACTTCGACTATCTGCCCCTCGGCAACCCGTCCCACTGGAAGGGGGCCCAGCACCCCGTGGAGCAGATGAGTTGGAGTTATGCGGCGCTCTTCTGCAACAAGCGTTCGCTCCTCGAGGGCCTCGAGCCTTGCTACGACATCGAGACCGGCAAGTGCAACTTCGAGGCCAACGGCTATCGCCTGCCCACCGAGGCCGAATGGGAATATGCCTGCCGGGCGGGGAGCGCCACCCCCTATCCCTTCGGCAGCGACCCGCGGCTCTTGAAGGCCTACGCCTGGTATGTCGCCAACTCCGGCAAGAGGACCCATCCCGTGGGCTTCAA
>CAYYCI010000742.1:0-1988 GCA_964470215.1 uncultured Planctomycetota bacterium | reverse complement strand
TTTTCCAACCTGTGCCTATCCCCCCGCGCCTCGGCGTTGGCGCGCTGGCCCGCTTCCGGGCGGGGCCTGTGTGGTTGTGGGCGGGGCCTCTGTGCCGCGCGTCGCGACGGGGCAGCCCGTGGGTAGGGGCACGGCGCTGGCGTGCCCGCCATTCGGGCACGATATATCGTGCCCCTACGAGCGCCTCTGCGTCCTCTGGGGCTCTGCGGTGCCACCCACCCCTGGCTCTCGCGGGCCGAGACGGCCCGCCTGCACGCGCCCGTCTAGTTATTGACGGTGGCCTTTCGGCCCAAAGGCGCCAGTGGGAAACGACTGTCGCAAGGCCATAGCCCTGATTTGCGTTCGTCTGTGTTCATGGGGGGCATTCCGCGCCGGCCGTCGGCCATTGCAGCGCGCCGCCGCCCGCGCTATAAGACACCTGGGAGCCAACGAGGCCCTGAACGGCCGCGAGATGCGGGAATGGACGATGCGCTCCTTGCTGCGACGGGTCCGGGATAACCTGCTGGCCGCGCCCGACGGTCGGGGTGCGTGGACTCCTGTGGCGGGCAGGAGGCCCAGGTCAACAGCCTCGGCGCGGCTACTCTCCGCGCGGCTCAGGCCGACCCCGCGAGGTATCGCGACCTGGTGGTCCGAGTGGCGGGGCTCTGTGCGCGGCTCGTGGAGCTCTCGGCTGCCGAACAACGGGAATTGATCGAGCGGGCCGAGGCCTTCGCGTCGTGAATCAACGATGAAACGCCAGATAGTCGTTCGGAACGCCAGGACGAACAACCTCAAGGGCATCACGGTGGCGGTGCCCCACGGCCGCCTGACGGTCGTCACCGGGCTTTCGGGCTCCGGGAAGTCTTCTCTTGCCTTCGACACCCTCTACTCGGAGGGCCAGCGGCTCTACGTGGAGTCGATGTCGGCGTATGCTCGGCAGTTCCTGGAGCGGATGCGCCGCCCGCCGGCCGATTCCATTTCTGGAATGCTCCCGAGCATCGCCCTCGAACAGAAGAACTCCGTGACCAACCCCCGCTCGACGGTCGGCACGGCGACCGAGATAAACGACTACCTGCGGCTCCTCTTCGCCAACATCGGCCACACGGTCTGTCCCGACTGCGGCATCGAGGCCGAGCGCCACAGTCCCCAGACGGCGATGGAGTTTCTCCGCTCGCTGCCCGAGGGCACTCGGTTCCTGGTTCTGGCGCCGATGGCCGCGCCGCGGCGGCGCCGTTGGCGCGCCCTGCGCGACACCCTCGCAGGCGCCGGCTTCCGCCGCCTCTTCCTCGATGGCCAGGTCCTCGAGCTCGACGAGGTGAAGGCTAGCGACCTCGAGGGCCGGGAGGAGATCGAGATAGTCGTGGACCGCCTGGTCAAGCGCCAGGAGCGGATGTCCCGCGCCGCCGATTCGCTCGATCTGGCCTTCGGGGCCTCCTCGCGGGGCGCGGTGGTCCAGTTGGTGGACGAGGAGGGCCGGCCGAGCGAGCGCCACCACTTCTACACGGGGCTGGTGTGTCGCTCGTGCGGGCGCGAGTTCCGCGAGCCACAGCCCGAGATGTTCTCGTTCAACAGCGGCATCGGCGCCTGCCCGGTGTGCGAGGGCTTCGGCAAGGAAGCCACCATCGACTTCGACAAGATCATCCCCGACCACTCCCGCAGCCTTCGCGACCACGCCGTCGTCATCTGGTCCACCCCCGCCTACCTCGAGATGCACCGCTGGATGCTCTCGGAGGCCCGCCGCGCGGGCGTGCCCACGGATATCCCATACCGACAGTTGTCCCCGGCGCACAAGCGCTGGGTCATCGAGGGCGACGACGAATTCTGCGGCATCCGCGGCTTCTTCGAGTGGCTGGAATCGAAGAAATACAAAATCCAACACCGCATAATGATCGCCCGCTACCGCCGCTACGTGCCGTGTTCGGCGTGTGGCGGCAGCCGCCTTGCCCGCTACTTAGTTCCTGTTGCGGAAAGTCTGCAGGCGGGGAGTGCTCGGGACCGCGCTTGCCATG
>CAYYCI010000741.1:0-1992 GCA_964470215.1 uncultured Planctomycetota bacterium | reverse complement strand
CCTTCATCGCCACGGTGCAGGTCAACTCGCAGTCCATCAGGATGCGGGCGTCGTCTACGCCGAGGGACAGGGTCACGGCGGTGCGTCTCGTTCCGCCGAGGAAGCGTCGCGCCTCGACGAAGCGCAGGCGGGCCGTTGTCGCGGTCGTTTCGGCCTTCGGCACTTCGGCGGGGAAGCCGTCGCTGCCGCTCACGACGTCGCCATCCTCGCTCTGGTATGTGAACGGGGCCAGGTGCAGGAGCCAGGCGACGGTGCGCCAGCCGCGGCGGGTCCTGGCGAGGAGTTCGCCCGTGCCGAAGCCGAAGGCATTGCGGCGGAAGGCGAGGCGCACGCGGCGGTTTTCGAGCAGGGCGTGGCGCTCGGTCGCCACGGCGCGAAGCCGCCCCGAAGGGGATGGGAGCCTGGTGGCCGCGCCGACGACCAGGGTCGTGGCCTGGCTCCGCTTGTCGGGGAGGTTGGCGGCGCGGACGACCACCCCGGCGGGGCACTCGGCGGCCTGACGCTCCGCGCGAAATTCCGCGCTCAGCGTGGAACTCTGGCCCGGCGCCAGTGCGGGCAGGCCGTCGGTGGCCTCCCTCTCGCCGAGGGCGAACTCGGCCGTCGGCCCCAGCACGATGGCGTTGCCTTCGTTCCGGAGCACGCATTCCAGCCTCACCCGCTGGCCAACGGCGGCCACCGGCGCCGTCGGGCCGAAACTGACGAGCGAAAGCCGAGGCGCAACGGCGATCGTGCCAGCGGCCGAAACCTCCCCCGACGCGACGGCGACGCGAACCACCCCTTCCCGTTCGCGACGGCCGCGAAGCGTCCAGACAGCCTTTGCGTCCCCATCGGGGGCGAGACGTCCGAGGGGGACCTCGCCGGGTGTAGCCTGGAGCCCGGCCGGTGCGGTGAGGGTCGCGCGGGTGTCGGTGGCCGGGGCGTCGCCGATGTTTTCGACGAGGGCCGAAACGGTGCAGCGCTCGCCAGGGCGAGCGGAGTCCTCCCCCAGGCGAAGGCGCGCGATGCGAAGAATAGGGCCGACACGCTCGAGGTAGGCGAAATCGTCCAGGATTATCTCGCCAGCCTCTCCCACGATTCGCGCCGCGAAGTGCACCCAGCGGACCTTCGGGTTGTCGCTGAAATCATACTTGAGCCTGCCGCGATGCCACTGGCCGTCGCCGACGTGCTCCTCGGGGACGACGAAGACCGCGCGCAGCGAGCCCGTCCGCTCGATCGGGTCGGCGGTCATCGGGATGACGCAGACGGTCAGTTTGGCGTTCCGGGCCGAAATGGCCTTGTACCAGAACTCCACTCCCCCCTTGAGCCTCGCGATCATGTTGCCCTGATCGCCGCTAAAGGGCCGCCAGGAGCGGTTCAGTCCCGTCTCGCGGTGCTTGGTGTTGGCCTTGCGGACGAGACGGACGGCCCTCGCTCCTGTGTGTGCATCGGCGACGACCTCCACCGCGGCGCCTACCGCTTGCCAGCCTTCCGGGAAGCCGTTGGGGGAGAGTTTCTCGAAGGAGCCGTTGGTGCACGGGTTGGGCGCGGCCAGCAACAGGGACAACGAAAGCAGCGCGTTCAAAACCTTCTCCTCTAAGTGGCTAGGGTTCCTGAGTGTAGGCTCACCACCCTGAGCCGTCAAGGCCCTTCACGCAACCCCGGGCTATTTTGCCCTTGCTCCAAGCGCTTCCGCGAGAACCCTTGTTGACTACGCCATGCGTTGATCGTAACATCAGGGCGCTGGCCACCCGAAAGGAGGCTCCTCGATGATAACCGCACTGCGAATCCGCAAATTCAAGTGTCACGACGACACCGAGCTGGCGCTTTCGCGGATCAATGTCTTGATAGGTCCACAGGGTTCCGGGAAGTCGAGCGTGGTTCATGCGCTTCGACTCCTCGCAGAATCGGCGGGCCGAGAAGGGATCAATTTCTCCGCCGGGCCCCTGAAGGGCCTTACTTTCCGCGATGTGGTTCATAAGTGCAACGAGAGGGAGATCCTGCGCTTGGAACTCG
>CAYYCI010000740.1:0-1997 GCA_964470215.1 uncultured Planctomycetota bacterium | reverse complement strand
CTGTCGTCCGCCGAGATCGCGCGACGCACGGATCTGCGCGACCGGCCGTTCGTCGGGCTGGTGCTGCGCGCCCAGTTTCTTGCGACGAACTACTTCCCCGTCGGCCTCGGCATCGCCGTGTTGCTCGTCCTGGTCTTCAACGCGGGCCTGAGGCGTCTGCGGCGCGCTTGGGGGCTGAGCGAGGGCGAACTGGCGGTGGTCTTCGTGATGGCCGCCGTGGGCATCACGGTGCCGACCCACGGGATTATCGGCTACTTGCTCAGTTTCATAAGCGCCCCGAGGTATCTGGCCTCGCCGGAGAATCGTTGGGCCGAGACCTTCTTCCCATACCTGCCCCGATGGGCGGTGTTGGAGGGAGGCCCCGCGCTTCGGTGGTTCTACGAGGGGCTGCCGTCGGGAGAGACCATCCCGTGGCGCGCTTGGGTGCTGCCACTGGCCTGGTGGCTGGGGTTCATCGCGGCGGGGCGGGTGGCCTGCACCTCGCTCATCGCCCTCCTGCGCCGCCAGTGGATGGACCACGAGCGCCTGGCCTACCCGCTTGCGGGCATGACCCTGGAGATGATCCGCGGTGGGAAGGGGCATTCTCGGGGTCTGGCGCGCAGCGGGTTGTTCTGGGCGGGCTTCGCGGTGCCACTTCTGGCTCTCGCCTGGAACGTCGGCGGGTTGTTCAGCCCGAACTGGCCGACGGTCCCGAAGGAACTGCCCCCGCTGGTCCTCGGTCGCCATTTCCCGCCGATCTACCTGGTCTTCTACTGGCCGATGGTCTGCATCGCGTTCTTTCTCAAGCGCGAGGTGGCGCTGAGCATCTGGGTGTGTGTGGTGTTGGGTGTTGTCGAGGAGGGGCTTCTGAACAGGTTCGGCTACCGGCTGCGGAGTTCGCTGAGCGTTTACCATTTCGACGCCTCGCGGCCTGCCCTCGCGTGGCAATCCTATGGAGCGATGGTGGTGATGGTGGCGCTGAACCTGTGGGTCGCCCGCCGCCACCTGGCACAGATGGTGCGGCGCGCCGCCCGCGGGGAGAGCGAGGAGGGGCGCGAGTTGCTAGCCCCGAGGACCGCGTTGCTGGGGTTGGTGCTCGCGGTGGCCTTCATGGAGGCGTGGCTGTGTCGGCTGGGGCTGAGGCCGTGGGCTGCCCTGGCGTTTCTCGCTGCGGCGTTCGTGGGGTTTCTCGGGCTGTCGAGGCTGGTCGTCGAAGGCGGGCTGGTCTTCATCCGCCCGCCGCTCACCCCCCAGTCGGCCACGGTCACCCTCTTCGGCAACTCCGCGCTCGGCCCCGCGCAACTGACCGCGATGGGGCTGACGATGGCGTGGGTCGCCGACCCGATCAACTCGTTCATGCCTGCGGCAGCGAATGCGGCGAAGGTCGGCTACGAGGCCCGAGGGCGCGGCCATCAGGTGTTGCTGGCGATGGCGCTCGCGGTGGCCGTCGGGTTGATGGTGGGAGTGCCGTTCACCCTCTGGATATGCTACCAGCGAGGCGCCTACACCACCGGCACCTGGCTCTTCAAGTATGCGCCCTGGGTGCCGTACAACTACATCGTCAAGGCAGTTCATTCGCGGCCTGGGGTCGAGTGGGGCAAGGTGGCCTGGGGCGCCGCGGGAGGGGCGCAGATGGCGGTCGTGACATTCCTCCACCATCGTTTCAGCTGGTGGCCGCTTCATCCGTTGGGGCTGGTGGCGGGGGTGGTCTTCAAGGTCAGGTGGAGTTTCCTGCCGGTGTTTCTGGGTTGGGCAGCGAAGGAGGGCGTCTTGCGGATAGGGGGCGCCAGCGCGCTCGAGCGAGCCAAGCCCTTTTTCCTCGGGCTGATGGCGGGGTGGTTCGCGGGAGCCGGCCTGCGCATCCTCGTGGACTGGCTCTTCTTCTACGGCCACGGCCACACGATCTACTGGCACTAGGGCCGGCGGGCCGTCAGATGCCGAGCATGGGCTTGACGATGGAGTCTATGTGGCGGAGTTCGTCGGCGAGCATCTCGCGGACGCGGCGTCGCAGGAGGCCG
>CAYYCI010000739.1:0-1998 GCA_964470215.1 uncultured Planctomycetota bacterium | reverse complement strand
CTTTTCCTTCTCGCCTGGCAATTGATTGCGGTGCAAAAAGCGTGCCAAAGCCCACACCCCCCGGCGCGCTCCCATCCGGCGCTTCCTCATAGATGTCGCAGCGACAGGGACCGGTTGCGTGCAAAGGTGGCCGGTCGTAGGGGCACGGCAACGCCATGCCCGCTGTAGGCGGGGCGTCTCGCCCCGCGTCAGAGAGGGGGAACTCGCTCAGCGGGTCTTCGCCAGGAACTTCTCCCGGGCGGGCGTTGGGTCGGGGCCGCCGCGCAGGGCGTGATCCTCGCAGGCCTTGTAGAGTTTGAGGAACTCGCGATAGACCTTGACGGCCTCGCGGTCGGGGCGGACGCGCGAGTCGGCCTCCGGCTCTGCGAAGCCCTTGACGATCTTCTCCCAGGGCTGCTCGCGGCGCGAGGCCTTCAGGTCGGCGTGTGCGGCGCGGAGGGCCGCGCCGAGCGCCGCCGAGTTGCCGACCTTGAACTGGTAGACGTCGGCATTGTGGACGTTTGCCATGACCTCGAGAATCTCGCGGTTGGCCGACGCGCCGCCCGTGGCGTAAATCGTGCGGGTCTTCACGCCCATCCAGCGCGAGTGGATCGCCATCGAGGCCATCTGGGCCTCGATGACCCCCCGCACGTTCCCGGCGCGGTCCTTCTCGTCGAGCCAGTAGCGATAGACTTTCGGCTCCAGGACGGTCGGGACGATCTCGGGGAAGAAGTAGGGGAGCATCACCTTGCCGCCATTGCCCGGCTTCGAGCGCCGCAGCGAGGCCGAGAAGCCCGCCCAGTCGAGACCGAAGGCGTCGCGGACCTTCTCCCGGGTCAGCGAGCCGTTCAGGAAGCAGATCAGGCTCATGTAGTCGCCGGTTGGGGAGCCGAAGACGTGGCCCTCGCCCTCGGTCGAAATGTGTGGCTCGGGCATGAAACCGAAGTAGGTGTCGCTCGTCCCCAGGCTGATGCACACCTTTCCCGTCTTGATCAAGCCGACGCCGATGAGGCTGTTGGGGTTGTCGCCGGACCAGGCGACCACTCGGCAGCGGGGCGAGAATCCATACTTTTCGACGAAGTAACGGCTGATGCGGCCGACCACGGTGTCGGAGCGTGCCAGGCGTGGGAGTCTGGCGCGGAGGTCTGGCGCCGTGGCCTCGAGCATCTTCGGCGACCAGAGGCGGCGGCGAATGTCCATCAGGTTCATTCCCGCGCCGTCGCCGTGGTCAATGGGGGCGTGTTTGCCCGCCAGCACCGAGGCCATGAAGGAACTGACCAGGTGAATCTTGGCGGTGTTGCGATAGCGGCGGCGCTCGGTCTGGTAGAACTTGCGAATCTGGGGGCCGGTGAAGCGCTCGAAGCAGCTCGAGCCGGTCAGCTCGGCCGCCGCCAGTGGCCCGCCGACCGCTTCCTCGATCTCGTCGCACTGCTTCTTCGTGCTCGAGTCCATCCAGATAGGCGAGGTCGGCCGCGAGAGCGTCGGCTTGAGTTGCGCCGCGAGCGTGCGGCGGGGGTTGAGTTTCCTGAGCACGTCGGCGGCGTTCGCCTTCAGATAGACGCTGCCGTGTTGTTGCCCCGACCCGGCGATGGCGGCGATCCGGGAGAGGTCAATGCCCCGGGCCTTGAGGTCCTCACACATCAGGTCCAGCGCGGCCACCCACATCAGCGGGTCGGAGTGGGCCACGGTGGGGTCGTCGCTGGGTAGCACGCCGTTTCGTGTGCCGAATTGCCGCAGGCGCTCGTCGTAGCCGATGGTGTGGGTGGTCAGAATCTCGCGGTGGTCGAAGTCAATGACCACCGCCGTCAGACTCTGCGTCGAGGAGTCAAGGCCGAGGTAGAGTGACATTCTCCGATCCTCCAAGAACCTTGCCAGGGTGACCGACTCGACGCCGCTATTTTATCGAGCGCAAGCGCCCAGTCAACATGGCACCAATCCGCGAAGGGAAAGGATGGTGGCACATCTATGAGGAAACCCGGGAGGGCAGCGCGCCGGGCGTGTGGGCTTTGGCACGCTTTT
>CAYYCI010000738.1:0-2000 GCA_964470215.1 uncultured Planctomycetota bacterium | reverse complement strand
GCTCGCAGAAGCGATTGCCCACCAGCCTCGCCCTCGCCACGCCGACCATCGAGAACCCGCCCCAGATTCTGTTGCCCTCGACGACCACGTCGTGGATGGCCGGCGGCCCGGTCCGTCCCGGCGCGCGACCCGTGAAGCAGACCACCAGCCGCCGGTTGCCACGCCCGCGGCGCAACTCGCAGTCGCGGATGACCACATCGCTCGGAAACGGCCCCTCGACGGGCATGGCAGCGAACCATATCAAGGCCGTCACCCGGCAGCCCTCAAGGGTCACCGGGCTCTGGAACCGACAACTCGCCTGGATCGTGCAGTGGCGCAGGGTGGTGTGGGGGTTCGCGCTCTCACGCTCCCAGACCATCGCCCCGCGTCGCAGGCCCTCGATCGGCCTGTCGAGCGAAAGAGTGACTGGCGAGGCCGCTGGCTTGCCACCGAGGCGGCGCGCGGTTGTCCAGCCGCTCACGGCCTCGATGCGCGCCGAACCGAGGAGCGTCCTCGATTCAAAATCGGCGGCCACGAGACTCTCTCCCTCATGCCACGGCATCGGGTTCAAGGGGAAGACTTGAAGGACCACGACCTCGGTGGGCGAGACCACCCGCTGGACGCGGCTGGCGTGGGTCGAGATGTTGAAGGCATCGTCGTTGGTGCCGGAGACCTCGCAGTCCTCCCACAGGAGCCTGGCGCGGTTTCCCTTGACGTGGAAGCCGTCGCGCCAGGTCGAGGTCAGACGGCCGCTGCCCGGCTTCGGGCGGATGTTGACCCGGCGGAAGACCACCTCGCCCTCGTTCCTGAAGACCCTGAAGCCGAACCACGGCGCCGACCACAACTCCACGTCCTCGAAGACCACATCGCGGTTGTCGTGGACCTCCACACAAGCCCCCGGGCCGTAGCGATGGGCGATGCCCGGCACAGGGATGCTTATCCGCCACTTCCCCGGCTCGATGTCGGCGAAATCATTGAACCTCTCGCTGGCGAAAACCCACACCGTGTTCGGCTCGCTGCCCCGCTCGATGCGCGCCGTCCAGTAGTGGCGACTCACCAGCCCGTAAGGCCCACGGCGCCAGAGCATCGAGAAGAAAGCCTGCTCGCCGTCCTCGCCGGTCGGCCCGCCCACCGGCAGGGGCGAACCTGGCGCGAGCCTCACCTCCAGACACCTCTCGTCCGGCCTGACAGCGGAAACGGTTCCATCCGCGAATGGCAGAGGAGAGAAATCAACGCGGAGATTGCAGACTGCCACGCTCCTCGAGCGCCTCAGCCGCAGGAAACGAACCCGCGGCCCGAGCAGGAAGGTCGAGCCGCAGCCGTCGAGCGTAAGGTCCGAGACCCCCTCGAGGCGGAACACATAGCGCTCCGGCGCGGTCTCCACGCGAATCGCGCTCCCGGGCTGGAACCTCAGAACGACGGGCGGGGTCGCCTTCGCGGCCGCCTCGAGCATCCGAGCGATCGCGGGGCCATCGTCGCTCACCCCGTCGGCCTTCACCCCGAAGGTTCCGGCCTCGAGCACGGCGGCAGCACCGGCGAGGCGGCCTAAGAGCGGCAACATCACCAAAGCCAGCCGCCAAATCCCCACGCGGAGTCGCTCCTGAAGCAAGGCCGACACGCAGTCCCTCGCCGGCCGAACATATCGCCCCAACCGCACCACGTCAAGAATCGCCCCCCCGCGCTCGTCAACCCCCGCTGCCTGGTCGCAGGGTGTCTCCACCCGCCTCCTGCGCAGGCTCGAAAACCTGAGACGCTGAAGGAAACCCGCGCGTGGTCTTGAAGGAAGCCGGGGCTGTGGGCTTTGGCACGCTTTTGTGCACCGTGGGTTCCTGATGCAGGCGATTGTTTGCGGTGCAAAAAGCGTGCCAAAGCCCATTCCCGCCCCGGCGCGCTGCCCTCCCGGGTTTCCTCACAGATGTGCCACCAACACCTTGTCCACAATGTCAACTATGTCCGCCAGGGCTCCACTGCGGGTCGAACCCCCACACCCCGGCTCACGGCCGCGCGGGACTTGCTCACCG
>CAYYCI010000737.1:0-2001 GCA_964470215.1 uncultured Planctomycetota bacterium | reverse complement strand
TGGCACGCTTTTGTGCACCGTGGGCTTCTAATGCAGGCGAGAAGGAAAAGAATGCCCGACCGAGAGCGCGCAAGGCGGTCGAGCCTCGCTGTTTCGGAACGAGGAGCAGGGGTTAGCCGGCACCGAAGGCATTCTTTTCCTTCTCGCCTGGCGATTGATTGCGGTGCAAAAAGCGTGCCAAAGCCGCTCCCGCACCAGCGAGATATCACCGAGGGCTTGCTGATTGACTTGCCAGGGGCTCCGGGCCACTGTCTGTCGCGAAATGTCTCGTCAATGCGAGTGTCGTTGGTCGTGCGCGAATCACCTACAATCTCGTAGTCGCCCCCTTTCCCCTGGGACACTGGCTCTGGCAGGCTGTGGGGATTGACCGCCGATCGCCATTCTGTCACAATGAAGCGCAACGTGAGGGCGTCGGGCCGGGAAGCGCCCACAGTCAGGAGAGCGACATGGCAAGGCAAAAGGTCACGACGACTGTGGCCCTGGCGGTGGTCGGGTTGCTCGGCGTTGCCGCTGCGGAGGACTGGCCCCGCTGGCGTGGGCCGAAGATTGACGCGATCTGTCGGGAGAAGAGCCTGCTGAAGAAGTGGCCCGCCGAGGGGCCAAGACTCCTGTGGACAATGAATGGCCTCGGGGTGGGCTACTCGACCGTCTCGGTGGTCGGGAACCGCGCCTACACGATGGGCGACCTGCCCACCGGCGGTGGACAGAAACGCCAATTCGTCATCGCCATTGACCTGGCGAGCCGCAAGGTCGTGTGGCGGGCCGAGGTCGGGCCGCCACACGGCGATGGCTCCCGCTGTACCCCGACCTACGACCACGGGCGACTCTACGCCGTCGGCACCGACGGCGACCTGGTGTGTGTGGAGGCAGCCAGCGGGAGGGCCCTGTGGCGAAAGAGCTTCGGCCGCGACTTCGGCGGCAGGATGATGACGGGCTGGAAGTACAGCGAGTCCCCGCTCGTGGATGGCGAAAAACTCCTCTGCACCCCAGGCGCCCAGGATGCGATGATCGTCGCACTGAACAAGAAGACTGGCGAGACGATCTGGAAGTGCGCAGTGCCAGCGCTCGGCCGGCGAGGCAAACCAGGAGCCGGCTACTCCTCGATCGTCATCTCCGAGGCCTGCGGAGTGAAGCAATACGTCCAACTGATCGGCAAGGGCGTCATCGGGGTGCGGGCCGAGGACGGCAAGTTCCTCTGGGGCTACAACAAGATCGCCAACGGCGTTGCCAACGTCCCGACCCCAGTCGTCTGGAAAGACTACGTCTTCTGCTCGAGCGCCTACGGCACGGGAGCCGCGCTGCTGAAACTCGAGAAGCAGGGCGATGCCATCCGCGCCCGCGAGGTTTACTTCCTCGACAGCAAGACCTTCCAGAACCACCACGGCGGCTTTGTCCTCGTGGACGGCCACATCTACGGCGGCAGCGGCCACAACGCCGGCGCGCCAACCTGCATCGAACTCCTCACCGGGAAGATCGTCTGGAAGGAAAGGCAGCCGGGCGGCGGTTCCGGCGCTGTCCTCTATGCCGATGGGAACCTGATCATCCGCTATCAAAGCGGCGATGTCGTCCTTATAGCCGCCACCCCCGAGGGCTACCACTTACGCGGCCAGTTCAAGCCCCCTCGCAAGCACGGCGTCGGCGGCCCGGCCTGGGCGCACCCCGTGGTCTCGGGCGGGCGGCTCTACCTGCGCCACCGCGACGTCCTCTACTGCTACAACCTGCGCTCCGGCTAGCTCGGTCGAGCGCCACGGCCGGATCGTTCTCGACAGTGTCGGCGGCGAAACTGGCTGGGTCCGCCTCCCGCAGCGACCGTTCGGAGAAGATGTGGACCTCGATGTGATCGCCGACCTCCCCGGGGCGACGCGGGGCGGGACGCCCCGCCTACATGCAACTGTCCGCGAAGGTGAACAATGACTTGTAGGCGGGCCGTCACGGCCCGCGAAAATCACCTCTCGCGGACCTGAGTTCCGGTGGCAGAGGCTTTCCAGCCCATAATCCCGG
>CAYYCI010000736.1:0-2005 GCA_964470215.1 uncultured Planctomycetota bacterium | reverse complement strand
CAAGCCTCCGGTCGGTCCGTCAAATCGTCGAGAGGGTCCGAGGGCCCTTCCGCCTGACAGTTCCGACCCCGCGGACTTCCACAAACCGTCGAGCAACGTAGCAGGGGGGCGGGCAACAAGACGATTAGAACGACTAGCCCCTGGCTTGTCAAGTGTCGGTTGCCCCTTGACCCATCGCGCCCAGGCCCGCTATGATCTCAACACCATCGGAGGCGAAGCGATGGAGAAGATGCTCGCTGTTGGATGCCTGGCGCTGTTCCTCGGCTTGCTGTGCTCGGCAAGGGCGTCCGGTCCGCCCCTGGACTTGACCCTCCGCCGGCGGGTCCGAGGACCTCGGGGCCTCTTCGTGCTCCGCCACGAGCGGGCGGCCTGGGAGCCGAGGGCCACCGCGCTCATCGTCTGCGACATGTGGGACAAGCATTGGTGCCGCGGGGCGATGGCCCGTGTGGCCGAGATGGCCCCGCGAGCCAATCGCTTCATCAGCGAGGCCCGCCGGCGCGGCGTCCTCATAATCCACGCACCGAGCGACTGCATGGCCGCCTACCGAAACCACCCCGCCCGCCTGCGCGCCGTCAGGGCACCCCGCGCGACCACTCTCCCCGAAGGGATCGCCCGTTGGGCAAAGCCGCTCCCCTCCGAAAAGGACCAGCCCTGGCCCATTGACCAGTCCGACGGCGGGTGCGACGACACCCCGCCGTGCAAGCAGGCCCGCCCCTGGCGCGTCCAGCACCCCGCCATCGAGATAAAGCCCCAGGACGCTATCTCGGACTCGGGGGTCGAAATCTGGAACCTCCTCGAGCAGCGCGGCATCCGCAACGTCATCATCCTCGGCGTCCACACCAACATGTGCGTCATCGGCCGCCCCTTCGGCTTGAGGAACATGGTCCGCGCGGGAAAGCGCGTCGCGCTGGTCCGCGACCTGACCGACACCATGTACAACTCCCGCCGCTGGCCGTTCGTCAACCACTTCCGTGGCACGGACCTGGTGGTCGAACACATCGAGAAGTTCGTCTGTCCGACCATCACTTCCGACCAGGTCCTCGGGGGCGAGCCTTTCGCCTTCGAGGCCGACCGCCGGCCTCGCCTGCTCTTTGTCATCGCCGAGAAGGAATACCACACCGCCGAAACCCTCCCGCGCTACGCCAGGGCCGTCTGGGCCGAGACCTTCGGCTGCCCCGTGACCATCCTCCAGGCGGACCCGAAGGACAGGAATCGCATCCCCGGCCTGGGCGAGGCCATCGGGAGGGCCGACGTGGTGGTCCTGAGCGTGCGCCGGCGCGCCCTTCCCGCCAGGGACCTCGCCGCTCTCCGCTCATATCTCTCGGCGGGTAAGCCCCTGGTGGGGGTGCGCACCGCCAGCCACGCCTTCGACACCCACGGCTCCCACCCCCGGGGCCACGCCGAGTGGCGCGAGTTCGGCCGCGAGGTCCTCGGCTGCAACTACCATGGCCATCACGGCGCAGGCCCGAAAACCAAAGTGGCGACGGCCCGCCGCGCGAAGGACCATCCCGTCCTGGCGGGGGTGTCCGTTCCCTTCGAGGCCAGCGGCTCGCTCTACAAGAGCAGCCCGCTCGTCCCCGGCGCCACTCCTCTCCTGATGGGCAGCATCCCCGGCAAGAAGCCGGAGCCGGTGGCCTGGGTCAACACCTACCGCGGCGGGCGGGTCTTCTACACCTCGCTCGGCCACCCGCAGGACTTCGAGTCGCCGTCCTTTCTCCGTCTCCTGACCAACGGCATCCTGTGGGCGAGCGGCCAGCAGGCCGCCGGGACGGCCCCCGAGCGCTAGGTCGCGCCCTCCGCTCGTTCGTCCGAGGCCCTGGGGTTGGGGCGGGACGGGCCTTGGCACGCTTTTTGCGCCGCAAACAATTGCCAGGCGAGAAGGAAAAGAATGCCGTGGCTGGTTGCCCACTCCGACCCCGCGTCCCGAAGCTCCACATGGCGGACGCTTTACGTTCTCCTGACAAAGCATTCTTTCCCTTCTCGCCTGCATCAGGAACCCACGGTG
>CAYYCI010000735.1:0-2007 GCA_964470215.1 uncultured Planctomycetota bacterium | reverse complement strand
TCTTTTCCTTCTCGCCTGGCAGCTGATTGCGGTGCAAAAAGCGTGCCAAAGCCCATCCCGCCCCAGTCTTCTCGATCGCTGACGCCAAAGATCACACACCCGTCCGATTCCCGCTTTGACGCGGCGGACTGTCGGGCTATCATACGCAACCGCCCACGGAGACGCCCTCGATGACGACGGTGAGGATCGGCACCCGCGGCAGCCGGCTCGCGATGGCACAATCCGCCATTGTGGCTCGCGCCCTCGAGGCGGCCAACCCGGGGCTTCGCGCCGAACTGGTCAAGATCACAACATCCGGGGACAGGCTTCGCCGCGCCCCACTGCCCGAGGTCGGCGGCAAGGGGCTTTTCACGCGCGAGATCGAAGAGCGCCTTCTGGCCGGCGATATCCAGCTAGCCGTTCACAGCCTCAAGGACCTTCCCACCGACCTCCCCGAGGGTCTGGCGTTGTTGGCAGTGCCGGAGCGTGCGCCCGCCAACGACGCTCTGGTCTCGCCACCGGGCCTTTCGCTGGGCGAACTACCACGAGGGAGCTGCGTCGGGACGAGCAGCCGGCGCCGCGCCGCACAACTCCTCGCTGTGAGGCCAGACCTCGAGGTCGTCCCGATTCGGGGGAATCTGGACACCCGCCTTCGCAAACTCGCCTCCGGGGAATATGACGCCATCGTGGTCGCGCTCGCGGGCCTCGAGCGGCTGGGGCTGCGCGACGCGCGATGCCACGTGCTGTCGTTCGAGGAGATGTTGCCCGCGCCAGGCCAGGGCGCCCTGGGGGTCGAGGGCCCGGCGGGGGTCGAGTGGTTGCGCGAGACTGTCGCGCCGATCGCCGACCACCCGACCGCGCTGGCCGTTCGCGCCGAGAGGGCGGTGCTGAAGGCGCTCGGGGGCGGCTGCGCGCTGCCACTGGGGACTTATGCCGAGGTCAGTGGCCAGAGACTGGCGATCAGGGCGGTGGTGGCCTCGGAGGACGGCAAGCGGGTGTGTCGCGCCGAGGCATCCGGTCCTACCGACGAACTCGACCACCTCAGCCGCCAGGTCGCAGCCACACTCCTCGAGGAGGGGGCGGCGGACTTGCTCCACCCGCCACGACCGCCCTCGTGAGGCGCAGGCGAATCACGAACCCCTTGGCAATCCCCAGATAAAGTGGATGGAAGCATCCGAAACGGCGGGGACTGTTCGCCCAGGCGTGTTGCTGCGGATGTAACGGGCAGGCGCAGCGGGACGAATTACTGAACGGATGCGATCCGGGGCAGTAGGTTGGAGCGCGCTACCTTTCTCCCGGAAAGGGTGTGTGGCAGAGGGCCTCAGTCTGTGGGACGGGCCTGCAAGGGGGATCACCTGGACCGCCGCGCGGGCATTGGCACGCTTTTGTGCATCGTGGATTCGTGATGCAGACGAGAAGGAAAAGAATGCTTCGTCGAGAGGACGCAAAGCGGTCCGTTTGCCGGGCTTCAGAACGACGAGGGGAGTTGGCGGCCGGCCAAGGCATTCTTCTCCTTCTCGCCTGGCAATTGATTGCGGCGCAAAAAGCGTGCCAGTGCCTTCGCGAATCGGCCCTCCGATAGGGTGGACTGGGTTCTTGACCGCGGGTGGGGGCGGGGTTATACTTAGCGCGAGTTCGCCCCGGCAAGCCTTCCGAAGCATTCCAGGAGCAAGCGGTTATGCTCACAAGATGCGTTGCGGGCCTGGTTTTGGCCTTGTGTTGCGCCGGGTTGGGGTCGGCCGCCGAGGACATAGGCGTCCAGAGCACGGTGGACGACATGCTCCTGCGTGGTCGGGAACTGTATGCCCAGTCGAAACTGGAGGACGCGCAGCAGCAGTTCGAGGAGGTCCTCAAGTTGGATTCCGAGAACGAGGTGGCGGTCCACTACCTGGCGCGGATAAATGCCCGGCGTGGGCTCTTCAAGCCGGCGATTGATCTGATCCGCCGCCTCCAGAGCCTCGGGGTGAGCATTTATCGCTCGGAGGACTCTCGGCGCACCCTCGATGTGGTGATCGCGGGGATACTGGG
>CAYYCI010000734.1:0-2011 GCA_964470215.1 uncultured Planctomycetota bacterium | reverse complement strand
GCAGTCGCGTGCTTCCGCCAGGAGGATTTCCACGAGGAACTCCAGGCCGCGGGGAGGACGGTCCACGTGGTGCCGAAGCGGCGGCCGTTCGACCTGCGGCTGCTGCTGGGCATCGCGCGACTCGTCCGCCGCGAGGGCTTCGCGCTCGTCCACACCCACGATATCCAGTCGGCCAGCTATACCTCCCTGGCGGCGAGGCTGGTTCGCGTGCCCGTGGTCCTGACTGTCCACGGCCTGGGTCTCTTGCGCCAGAAGCGGGCACCGAAGTTGCTCCCGCGCCTGGGCCGGTGGCTCGATCGCGTGGTTTTCGTCGGTCACTGGCTCGAGCGGGCGGCGGCCGAGGAGTTCGGCTTCGAGCCGCTGCGCCCGGCGGTCATCCACAACGGGGTGGATGTCGAGCGATTCCATCCAGGCCCCGCCGACCCGGGCCTGAGGGCTGCGCTGGGAATTGCCGAGGGCGCGCCTGTGGTGGGCACGGTGGGCAATCTCCGCCCGGTGAAGGACTACCCGACTCTCCTGCGCGCCTTCGCCATCGCGCTGCGGCAGGTGCCGGAGGCCGTTCTGGTGTTCATCGGCGATGGCGAGGAAAGGGCTGTCCTCGAGGCGCTGGCCTCGGACCTCGGCATCGCGGGTTCCGTGCGGTTCGCGGGCGCTCGGCGCGACGTGCCGGCGCTCCTGCGTTGTTTCGACCTCTTCGCCCTCTCGTCCGTGACCGAGGGCATCTCGGTGGCGCTCCTGGAAGCGATGGCCAGCGGCCTGCCGGCGGTCGCTACCGAGACCGGCGGGAATCCCGAGGTGGTGACCCCGGGCGAGACGGGCGCGCTGGTGCCGGTCGGAGACCACGAGGCGATGGGCCATGCCGTGGCCGATCTTCTGGCCGACGCCGAGCGGCGACGGGCCTGGGGCCAGGCGGCCAGGCAGCGCGCGGTGGAGGAGTTCTCCCTCGACCGAATGGTTCGCGCTTATGAGAGACTCTACGACGAGGTGCTCGGCGAGCGCTGAGTCGGTTGCCATCTTGACGTATCACGGGCTAGTTCGCCGGGCGGCGGACCTGGCGGAGTGGGAGCCCGGCTCGCGCCGTTATGTCTTCACCACCGAGGAGTTCGCCCGCCACCTCGACCATCTGGCCTGCGAGGGCTACGCGGCGGTCGGAATGTCCGAGTTCGTGCGCTGGCATGGCGGGGAGGAGGAGTTGCCGCCGAAGGCCGTGGTGCTCTCGTTCGACGACGGCCACAGGAGCAACTACGAGCTAGCTCTCCCCATGCTGGCCGAGCGCGGGATGAAGGCCGTCTTCTTCGTGACTGCCGGCCGGGTGGGGACATATGACTCGCTCTCCTGGGACAACCTCCGCGCCATGCTCGAGGCGGGCATGGAGATCGGCTCACACACCCTGACCCACCCTTGCCCCTCGGAACTCCATCGCGACGAGTTGAGGTGGGAACTGGCGGAGTCGAAGCGGGTGCTCGAGGAGGGGCTGGGGACGAGGGTGGATTTCGTGGCCTCGCCCACTGGCTACGACAGCCGCCACTTCGGCGCCCTGGCTCGCGAGGTGGGCTACCGGGCAGCGCTCCAGGGCGCGATAGGGCGCAACCGCCGCACCAGCGACCTCTTCGCCCTGCGGCGATTCGTCCTCAAGCGCTCCCACACGTTCGAGGAGTTCTGCCGGATGGCCGACCCGCAGGACTCCATCCACCGGCGACTGCGGGCGGCCCAGGCCGCGCGCAATGCCGTCCGAAGGCTCCTGGGCGTCCGGGGTTACGAGGCCATACGCCGTGCCCTCTTGCGTGGCCGAGCGAAGTGATGGAAACCCCAGATGAACGCAGATGGACGCAGACCAGATAACAGACGGGCGGACCAGAAGGTGGGCCGGTGGCACAGGCTTTCCGGTTCGTCCAACCCCAGTCCCTCTTTCTGGTGGCACAGGCTTTCCAGCCTGTGCAAACCTCCGCGGCTTCTTCGCGTTCTCTGCGTTCTCCGCGGTGAGATACTTCGGGGTCCGGTGGCTGGGACT
>CAYYCI010000733.1:0-2013 GCA_964470215.1 uncultured Planctomycetota bacterium | reverse complement strand
TCTCGCGGTCGAGGATATTCCCGAGCACCGCAAGGCCCAGATAAGAAAGGCGTGTCCCAGGAAACCGCGCTTGGCCCCCAAGAAGCATCGCAAGGTCCTCGTCTGGAACACTCCCGACCATCTCTACCCCCGCGACCCCCACAAGGGCTATTGCATCCCTTACGGCAGTTATGCCTTCCAGGCACTCGGCCAGGTGAGCGGCGCGTACGAGCCAGTGGTCAGCGGAGACCTCGCCATGTTCCTGCCCGATAGGATCAAAGAGTTCGACGCAATCGTCTTCAACAACGCTTCCGGCCCCTGGATCACTCCGACCGACGAGCAGATGCAGCGCCCGGAATTCAAGAAGTTAGGCAAGGACAAGGCAGCCGTCGAGACGGTGCTGCGGAAGAGCCTCCTCGAGTGGCTTCGGGGCGGCAGGGGCATCGTGGCCACCCACTTCGCCATCGCGGCCAACCGCCAGTGGCCCCGGTTCGCGGAGTTGATCGGCGCGAAGTTCATCGGCCATCCCTGGAACGAGGAGATCGGAGTCGAGGTCGAGGAGCCGGACCACCCGCTCGTCGCCGCATTCGGCGGGAAACGCTTCCGCATCGCCGACGAAATCTACCACTTCGGCAAGCCATATGACCGGAGGAAACTCCGCGTGCTCCTCTCCGTGGACGTCAGCCGCACGAACATGGGGGTCAAGTGGATTCGCTGGGACGAGCGCAGCGACTACGACTTCGCCCTCGCATGGGTCAAGTCCTTCGACAAGGGGCGGGTCTTCTACACCTCGTTCGGCCACCGCACCGACCTCTACTGGAACCCGCGCATCCTCCAGTTCTACCTCGACGCGGTGCAGTTCGCCACGGGCGACCTCCAGGCGCCCACCGCGCCGCGAGCCGAAATCCCCAGGAAGACCGGTCCCGGCCCGACGCCCCCGGAGGTCCGCGCCGAACGAATGAAGGCCAAGGGGGTGCGCGAGCCCAATCCCCAGGAGTTGAAGGCCATCGAGGCGGCCTGTCCCGACGCCCCACCCGCCAAACCCAAAAGGCGCCGGAGGGTGCTCGTGTGGGGACACTCCTGGACCCACACTCCCAACCCATTCGCCGAGGCCGCGCTGAAGATTCTCGCCCGCAAGACCGCCGCCTTCGAGGTCGTGGTCACCGACGACCCGCGCCAACTCCTCGGCGACGCACTCCCGCGCTACGACGCGCTCGTTATGAACAACATCCACGAACCCAACCCGTTCCTGCCCCCTGACTTCAACCGCCTGGACCCCGAACAGAAGGCCGCGGCCAAGAAGATGGACGCCGCGATCAAGGAGAGCATCCTGGAGTTCGTCAAGGGCACGACCCGCCGCGATGGAAAGGTGATCCCCGGCAAGGGCATCGTCGGCATCCACGCCGCCACCGCCGCCCTCCACAACTGGCCCGAGTATGGCGAGATGATGGGCGGATTCTACGGCGGCCACATCTACCAGGACCTCGCCATCAAGGTCGAGGACCCCGACCATCCCCTCGTGGCCTGCCTGGGCGGGAAGCCCTGGACGATCAACGACGAGATGTACTTCCTCCGCCAGCCCCACGAGCCGGCGAAACTGCGAATCCTTCTCTCCCTGGACCTCGAGCGCATGAAAGACCCGGGCAAGCGCCCCGACCGCCGCTATGCCATCAGTTACGTCCGCTCATACGGCACGGGCCGCGTCTTCTACACCACGCTGGGCCACGACCCGCGGACCTACTCCAACCCCATCTTCCTGCGGCATCTGCTCGCGGGAATCCAGTTCGCGACCGGGGACTTGCCCGCGGAAACCAAACCCAACCCGAGATAGCCGCCACAAGCCGCCCCGAGGCGGCTATGCCCGCGCCGCTCAGCCGTTGAGGGTCCAGCCCGGGCGGTATTTCTTCTTCAGCAGGGCGTCGGCCTCCGGGCAGTCGGTCACGGCGCCCTTCTTCCCGTCGTAGGATATCTTCCTGCCGACGCGATAGGCGACCAGGCCGAGGTTCATCATCTCGGTCATCTTGCCGCCGTAGT
>CAYYCI010000732.1:0-2025 GCA_964470215.1 uncultured Planctomycetota bacterium | reverse complement strand
GCTTTCGTGGCCGTCGGGGCGCTCACGTTCCTCTCGTTGGCCATGCAGACGGGCGCCTGGCGCATCCTCAACCGTCCTGTCGGCCATCGTGTGCGACTCAGGACTCTTTTCGACGCAGTGGTGGCGGGGGTGGCTGGCAACATCCTCACCCCCTCGACCTACCTGGGGGGCGAGCCGCTGAAGGTCATCTACGTCGGCCGGGTCACCGGCTTGCCCTACCACGAGTTGGCCGGGACCGTGGTGTTGAGCAAGTATCTGGAGTTGACGAGTTTCGTCTTGTTCTTCAGTGGCTGCACGGCGGTGGCGGCGGTGAGTTTCGCCGACACCTTGTTCCGTCCACCTTATGTGCCGGCGGGGGTCACGATGTTGGTCCTGGCGGGGTTGCTTTTCGGTTTCGGGGTGGCGATGTTGGTCTCGCTCTCGCGACGGCGGCGTCCGCTTACCGGGCTGGTAGAACTGGCCTCGCGGCTGCGCTTGGGGAGGCGGTTCTTCGCCCGTCTGCGCGGGAAGGCTCGCGAGATGGAGGATCAAGCGTCGAGGGTGTTCTGCGAGGAGGGGCGGACCGCGCTCTCGGCTTTCGCGGCATTCCTCGTTGCCCACGCCTCGATTCTTGCAAAGCCCGCGGCGTTCTTCTACCTCGGCTCCAGGCTCCATCTGGGGCCGGGAGCATTGTGTCTGCTTTTCGTGGCCAGTCAGGGATTGCTGGCGGTTCAGCTCACTCCGAGCGGAGCCGGAACCCTCGATGGCGGCCTTATCGCCACCTTCGCCCTCATGGGCCTCGACACCGCCGCCAAGCTGGCGCACTGCATGGCTTACCTTTTGTGTTTGAGGCTTTGGGACGCTGTGATAGTGGGGACTGGCGCGTTGTTGGCCGCCAGGGTGGGGGCTCGAATCGCCAGCGACAGGCTGGTGCCCGCGCCTCCCGAGGGGTTGGCGAGGAGCGTCGGCGAGCGGTCGCGGAGCGCCGATGCCTCGTGATGTGTTCCCCTACCGCTTCGCCCCACCGCCGCCATTACCACGCTACGCGCGGCATCGCTCGGAAGGCCAGCACCCGTTCCGCTGTCTCATCCACTCCATAGACTACCTGCGGAAGTATCGGCGCAAGGTGTGGGGGGCGTCGCCGGACGTCGTCTCACACTTCGCGAAGCAACGGGCGCTGATGAGCGCCGTGGCGGCAGAGGCGCCGAGCGGGCCGGGCCTCGCCTTCGTCGGCGACCTGATGTGGATTCGCAACGGTTGGGATGGGTTTCTCGACCCAGCCGTCCTCGACTATCTCAATAGCCACGAGGCCGTCGTCGGAAACCTCGAGACGGTCATCTCGCCGCGGGTCAGCGTGGCCGAGTGGTTGCCCGACCGCCTGCGGTTCAACTCCAGGCCCGAACTTCTGACCTCGTTCAGGCGTCCCGATGGCCGCAACACCTTCGCAGCGCTCTCGCTGGCCAACAACCACGCGTTGGACTTCGGCTCGCGGGCCCTGCTCGACACCCTGTCGCTTCTGTCCCGCGAGGGCATCGCCCAGTCGGGCGTCAGGCGCGGCGAGGATGAGCCGGCATTCGCTCTCGTCGAGTGTGGCGACGTGCGAGTCGGCTTCTATGCTGCCACGTGGCGTCAGCGCGGGAGCCGCGGCCAGCCGCTCTTGATGAACGAGATCGCTGGTCTCGAACGACCCGAAGACGGTGTGGACCTGGACCCTGCGCGCCGCGCGCTGGTCGAGATGGCCGAGCGGGGGGCCGAGGTCAGAGTCGTGGCCCTTCACTGGGGCTACGAGTACGAGATGTTCCCCACCCCTCACCAGATGCAGGTGGCGCGGGAGTTGGTTTGCGCCGGCGCCGACATCGTCGTGGGAACCCACCCACACGTCATCCAGCCAGCGGAAGTGTGCCTGGTCAACGGCTACGAGAGTGGGGGAGGGGAGTTGCCGCCCGGCTCGCTGCTGCGCTCGCCGGAGGGCAGGCGGCGCAAGGCGCTGATCCTCTACTCGCTCGGCAACTTCGCCACGGCCATGTACACCTTGAATTGTCGGGT
>CAYYCI010000731.1:0-2026 GCA_964470215.1 uncultured Planctomycetota bacterium | reverse complement strand
TTTCCTTCTCGCCTGCATTAGGAACCCACGGTGCACAAAAGCGTGCCAAAGCCCACAGCCCCGGTCTCCTTCACGCCCACGCGCGGGTTTCCTTCATAGTCTCAGGCTTTCCATGCCCTTTGTCTGATTCTGGTGGCACAGGCTTTCCAGCCTGTGACGGACGCGGGGCGAGACGCCCCGCCTACATGCCACTTGGTGGCACAGGCTTTCCAGCCTGTGGCGGAGGCGGGGCGAGACGCCCCGCCTACACGAGGTGGTCTTCGCGGGAGGCGACCGGCGCCTGTAGGCGGGCCGTCTCGGCCCGCGAAAACCACATGGCTCGCAACGAATAACCCCGTGGCACGCCCGTCAGGAAGCCAGAAACGAAGGGCACCGGCGCGGGATGTCAAGGCGCCCACGGAGTCACTGGCCCGGCCCGCTCACCTGCCTGGGGATCAACTCGCTCGCCCTGACCTCCCACACGGTCCCAGCCTTCGCCAGTGCCTCGCCGTTCGGACAGCTGAAGACCACCTCCCCCTCGTAAACCTCCAGCGTCGCCTTCACCCCGACCACATAGCGCATCTTGAACCGCGTGCCGCGCACAATCGCCGACCCCAGCGGAGTGCCCACCCCGCGGATGTGGCGCGTCGTCCGCAACTCACAACCCACGCCCCCCTCCCGCAGGCAAACGTGGGGAAGCCGGAACCCACACTCCCGTCGCCGACCACTCCAACTGCCATGCAGACACACCTCCGTCCTCGGCTCCAAAGCCACAAGCGAACCATCCAACAGCCGAACCGTCAGCTTGCTATCTTCCCCGGACATCAACTGGTCGCCGTTGTAGATTGTCGCCCCGGTCTCCACCGCCCGCGCGAAGCGGGAGCCGCGGTGCCGCACCATCGCCTGGCCCTCGACGGCCTCGACCCGCCCCATCTTCTCGCGTCGTGGTGCCAGGACCAGCCAAATCCCGATCATCACACACGCCGCAGCGGCCCCGGCAATCGCCCACCGCAACAGCCCCATCGGCACGGCCACCCGCCGCCGCGCGCCGCCGGCCTTCACACTCGCCACCGCCTCGGCCGCAAAGTCCCGCGGAGCCGCCACAGGCCCAAGGGCCTCCCACAGGAGCCGATCGTCCCCCCGCCAGCGCTCCCAGGCCGCCCGGCAGCCCTGACAGTCGGCAATGTGGGCCCGGACAGCGGCCGCCTCGGCCCCGCCCAGAGAACCCTCCTCGAGGACCAGAAACCGCTCTCTTACCGCCTCGCAGTCCATCTCAGAGCCCTCGCTCCTCGAGCGCCCGACGCAACATCTCCCGCGCCCTCAGCGCCCGTTGCCTCGCCGCCTCGGCGCGAATCCCCAGGGTGGCCGCCACCTCCTCGTAGCCCATCCCCTCCAGGTAGTGCAACACCACCACCTCCCGATACTTGGGCGGCAACCCCATCACCGCCTCCGCAACCAGAGCCTGGCGTTCGCCCGCCGAGGCCGCCTCCGAGGGACCCGGGCCACTGGACGCCTCGTGGAACTCGCCGCGCGACTCCTCGCGCCGCCGTCCCCTCCGACGCAGAGCGTCCCGGCAAACATGCGCCGCAATCCCAAAGGCCCAGCCCACGAACCGCTGCCGCGCATCGAAGCGCCCCATCGAGCGATAGAGGCGAAGGAGAATCTCCTGCACGGCGTCCTCGGCATCCTGCCGACTTCCCAGCATCCGCAGCGCATAGGAAAAAAGCCTATCCTGATAGCGACGAGCCAGGGTCTCGAAGGCATCCAGGTCCCCCTGACGAGACCTCAGCGCCAGCGCCTCATCGGAAGGCCCGGCGGGCGGTTCCCTGCGCCGTCGCCGTTCTTCTCCCATATGACACTTCGCCCCGTGGCCTGGCAGCGTGACAGATTGGCTGGACGTGTGGGGGTATCCTAGCCCCCTGGCCTGAGCCAGTCAAACTTGACACAGATCGCCCCTGATGGTACATTTCAGAGGCCAAGGGCAGAGTTCCCCGGTAGCTCAATTGGTAGAGCGGGTGGCTGTTAACCACTAGGTTCGAGGTTCGAG
>CAYYCI010000730.1:0-2034 GCA_964470215.1 uncultured Planctomycetota bacterium | reverse complement strand
AAATGAGCACATCCGGGCCATGATGCTTTATCTGGCCTGTCACTGGGGAGTGGAGTATGACCAGGCCGGCTTGGGATATCTGGTGCTGCTCTATCTTAACCGGGCCACCAACTACCGTTTGGTGGCAGGAGGTTCGCCAGGACATGGGAGCCGTCGAGCGGCGGAATGGGCAGGAGGTTGAAGATCATCAGCCCGACGGAGAGCAAGCAGAGCAACTCGCCCATGAGCCATAGCGTTTTCGCCGCAGGCGACACGCCGAGCGCCATCGGGTGGAATCCCGCCGCCAGCGCCCCTCGCATGACCAGACTCACCACGCAAGCGGTCAGAAAGTTAGCACTCACCCCCGCCACCGAGACCAGGATGTCGTCCCGGCGCGGGTGGCGAAAGTTGCGCGGGTCCACCGGCACCGGCCGCGCCCAGCCGAATGGCGCGAAGAGGAGGCAGATGGTCCCTAGCGGGTCGAGATGTGCGATCGGATTGAGGGTCAGGCGACCCATGTCCCGGGCCGTCGGGTCGCCACACTGGAGCGCCGCCCAGCCGTGGGCGAACTCGTGGATGGTCAGCGCGAAGAGCAACGGCGGCACGCGAATGAGAAGGACGAGCAGGTCTATGTGTGGCATAACGCTGGTCGGGGACTCCGTTCTTGTCGTTGCCTTTTACCAAAAGGGGCAGGGTCGGTCAAGACCGCTAGCCGCGACCGCGGCGTTCGGCGCTCTGGCTCTTGAGGAACTCGCGCTCCCGGCGGCTCAGGCTGTCGAATCCCTCGCGGCTTATCTTCGCGAGGATTTCGTCCAGACGCTCCTGCTCGCGCGCCCGTCTCCGCACCACGCGCTCGCGGCGGCGGTCCTCCAGCCCGTCGAGGAAGCGCTCGAGGCTCGGCCCGAAGCGCCAGAACAGATACCCGAAGAGCGCCCCTCCGAGGTGCGCCGTGTGGGCTATGCCATCCGCGTAGGTCGTCAGGCTATAAACCAGGTCAATCCCGATCATCATCACCACGAACCACTTCACCGGCATCGGGATGAGGAAAAACAGAAGGATGATCCGATTGGGGAAATGGATGGCATAGACGACCAGGACGGCCATCACCGCAGCCGACGCCCCGATCGC
Source organism: uncultured Planctomycetota bacterium (assembly GCA_964470215.1). Lineage (GTDB taxonomy): Bacteria > Planctomycetota > PUPC01 > DSUN01 > DSUN01 > CAYYCI01. The sequence continues at coordinate 927 of CAYYCI010000730.1, read as the reverse complement.
GGGCAGGGTCGTGCGGGCGAGATATTGGGTGGCCGCGTAGGCGAGGCCGCCGGCGATGCCTCCACCGAGATAAAGCGTCAGGAACCGCCTCCGGCCATACAACCGCTCCAACTCCGTCCCGAACCAGTAGAGGAGCAGCATGTTCATTACGATGTGGAAGAAGTGGCGCGGGCTGTGGAGGAACATGTAGGTGAAGACCTGCCACACCCACAGCCGCTCGACCACCGCCCCGGGCACCACCCCGAGGTAGAGAGAAAGCGAGCGCCCGGTCGAGGCCGCGTAGAACACCTGGACCAGGAACACCCCGACCGTGATGCCGATCAGCCACTTGACCGTGCGGCCGATGGTCGGGAAAGAAAAACCACGCGCTCCGTAGTAGCCGCCTCGGTACATCCCGGCTCCTTGCTCCACCCCAACCTAGCGCCAATGGCCGCGCGGGTCAACCCCACGGGAGCGCGGGACTGAGGACCACAGCGTGGGCGGGGCGTCCGCGCCCCGCGTGTGGAGTGACACGGACCGACACGGACGCTCAGCCTTGGCGAGTAGTGCGGCCCCGAGGCCGCCGAGAGGATTTGGTGTTCTCTGCGACCACTCCGCGCTCTCGGTCGAGCATTCTTTTCCTTCTCGCCTGCATTAGAAGCCCACGGTGCACAAAAGCGTGCCAAAGCGGCTCCTGCCCCTCGCGCGCTCATCTCCTGGCTCCGTTTATAGTCTCAGACCGTCCAGTCCGCTTCTTGTTCCAGGACACCAGGAGAAGGATATTGCCTACGATTCGGGGTCGCGCCTGGAGAAAGCATGCGACTGACAACGCCTACCCCTTGCGCCGAGAGAGAGGGGCCGTGGACTCTGGAAGAAGGAGTGGCACCCCGGCCCTTCGGCTCGGCCCATCGCAAGGGGGTGCAACTTGACCTCCGCGCGGCCCTCCGT
>CAYYCI010000729.1:0-2039 GCA_964470215.1 uncultured Planctomycetota bacterium | reverse complement strand
CTGCCCAAGAGCGTGCGAGGCTCCTACGACTGCTACTACCACGGTGAGAAGCGGCCGGTGGAGATCAACGGCAGTTTCAGCGTCGAACTCTCGAACGGGGCGGCCGGGCGGTTGATCATCGTCGGCGACTACATTCGCGGTTTCACCGACGACGTTCGCCTCCTCGGGGAGAAGGGCGTGATGGTCTTCCGCGGGGGCGAGGTGCTCGTCTCGAAGGATGGGCGCGATTTCAAGTCGGTGCCGGTGAGGCTCCCGAGGGGCTATCCGAAGAACCCGTGCGACAACTTCGCGCGCCTCCTGACTGGCCGGACGCGCGAGAACCACGTTCCCGCCCTCTTCGGCGCCCAGGTGGCGCTCCTGACCGACGCGATGTTGGCCGCCGGGCGGACCGGGCGCAAGGTCAGTTGCGAGACTATCCTGCGCCGCGCGGGCTACAGTTTCAAGGATATCGCGCTGCCGGAGTAGCGATCGGGAGGCGAGAAGCAAGAACGGGGGACCGCAGTCGTTCGTACGGAATGGGCAGGCACGGGGTCTGCCCCTGCAACTCAGCGACCCGGGATCGCCCATCACCGTGCGGCCGTTTTCTGTGGTCGGGGTGTCGTTGCCTCGCGTCAGGCTGGTTGACGCGGAGCGTCGTCCTCTTACGTTGTATCTTCGGTTATCCGCGGTCTCGGCTGGCCGGGTGGGTCAGTCGAGTTCCTGGAGGCTGGCCTCGAGGCGGGCGATTCGCTCGCGGAGTTCGGCGTTGCGTGCTCGCTCGCGCTCGACGACCTCGGCCGGCGCCTTCTCGACGAAGCCCTTGTTGGCCAACTTGCGGTCGCTGGCCTCGAGGAACTTGCGCTCCTTCTCCAGTTGGGCGCGCAGGCGCTGGCGCTCGGCCTCGAGGTCTATGACGCCCGCCAGCGGGACAAAGACCTGTGCCCCGGTGAGGACTGCGATCGCTGAGGCTTGTGGCTTCTCGAGGCCGACGCCTACGTGGAGGTCTCTGAGGGCGGCGAGGTCACAGACCAGGTGGGCGTGGGGCTGGAGGCGCTCGACCACTTGTTGGTCGTCGGCCGAGACGATCGCCTTCAGGAGAGGGGAGCGGTCGGCCAGCCGCATTTTCTTGCGGATGTTGCGGATCGAGCGTGTTACCTCCTGGACGAGGCCGAAGGTGGCCTCGGCTTCGTCGGAGATGGCGGCTTGGTCGACTCGTGGCCAGGGGGCGATGCAGATGCTCTCGGCGGCCGGCGCGAAGCGCTCCGGCTCCGGGCCCCGGCGCGGCATCAACTCCCCGAGGTGCTGCCACACCTCCTCGGTGATGAACGGGGCGAAAGGGTGGAGGAGGCGGAGGGCGTTGTCGAGGACCCAGGTGACGGTGGCCTGGGCGGGGCAACGCGAGGCCGCGGCAGCGGGCCCCCGGTCGCGGATGCGGGGCTTGATGACCTCGAGGTACCAGTCGCACAGTTCGTGCCAGATGAAGTCGTAGAGGGCCATTGCGGCTTCGTTGAAGCGGAAGCGCTTGAGGGCGTCGGTGACAGATGCGATGGCGCGGTTGAGGCGGGAGAGTATCCAGCGGTCTTCGAGCCGCAGGTCGTCGTGGCAGAAGGCCATGTGGTCGAGGTCGGGGGTTTCGACGAGGTTTGTGAGGACGAGTCGTGCGGCGTTCCAGAGTTTGTTGGCGAAGTTGCGCCCCATCTCGACCTTTTCGTCGGAGTAGTAGGCGTCCTGGCCGGTTGCAGTGATGAGGATGATGCTGAAGCGGAGGGCGTCGGCCCCGAAGCGGTCAATGACCTCGATGGGGTCGGGGGAGTTGCCAAGGCTCTTGGACATCTTGCGGCCTTGTTCGTCGCGGACGATGCCGTGGAGATAGACGTCGCGGAAGGGCACCTCGCCGAGGAATTCCAGCCCCGCCATGATCATCCGCGCGACCCAGAATCCCAGGATGTCCGGGCCGGTGACCAGGGTGTCGGTGGGGTAGAAGTAACGCAGGTCGTCGGTCTCGTCGGGCCAGCCGAGGGTGGAGAAGGGCCAGAGCCAGGAGCTGAACCAGGTGTCGA
>CAYYCI010000728.1:0-2047 GCA_964470215.1 uncultured Planctomycetota bacterium | reverse complement strand
AACTTCAAGAGCAACATCGCCAAGGGCAAGGAGTTCGAGCGCCCCGTGGCGTTCCACGGCGGCGTGGCCGCCAACAAGGGTATGGTCAAGGCCTTCGAGAAGGTCATCGGCCTCGAGCCTGGCGAGTTGCTCGTGCCCGAGCATTTCGCCTCGATGGGCGCCATTGGCGCTGTCCTGTGGGCCATCGAGACAAACCGCCCAACCCCCCTGAAGGGCCTCCGGTGCCTCGACGAACACCTGGCTCACCCGCCAGTCGAGCGCCACACGCTCCCACCGCTCAAAGACCCCGGCCACACAATCCACGTCGAGCCCGAGCCTCCGGCGCCGGGTAAGGAGATCAACGCCTACGTGGGGGTGGACGTCGGTTCCATCTCGACGAATGTGGTGGTACTCTCGGAGGACGGTAAGATTCTCGCGCGTCGCTACCTGATGACCGCCGGCCGCCCCATCGAGGCGGTGGTGAGGGGGCTGAAGGAGGTCGGCGACGAGGTGGGCGACCACGTGGTTGTCAAGGGATGCTGCACCACGGGCTCCGGCCGTTACCTCACGGGTGACTTCATCGGGGCCGACGTGGTGAAGAACGAGATCACCGCCCACGCCACGGGCGCCGCGTGGATCGATCCCGCGGTGGACACCATCTTCGAGATCGGCGGCCAGGACTCCAAGTACATCTACCTGGAGAACGGCGCGATCGTGGACTTCACGATGAACAAGGTGTGTGCGGCGGGGACGGGCTCGTTCCTCGAGGAGCAGGCCGAGAAACTTGGCATCAACATCAAGGGAGAGTTCGGCCGCCTCGCCCTCTCCTCGCGAAGTCCCGCCCATCTGGGCGAACGCTGCACCGTCTTCGTGGAATCCGACCTCAACCACCACCAGCAACAGGGTGTGGCGAAGGAAGACCTGGTAGCCGGCCTGTGTTATTCGATCGTCTACAACTACCTGAACCGCGTGGTCGAGGACCGCAGGGTCGGCAACCGTATCTTCTTCCAGGGCGGCACGGCCTACAACCGCGGCGTGGTCGCCGCCTTCGAGAGCGTCACAGGGAAGAAGATAACCGTCCCGCCCCACCACGACGTGATCGGGGCCATCGGCTGCGCGCTCATCGCCATGCGAGAGACCCGCGGGCCGTCGAAATTCAGGGGCTTCGATCTCACCGGCGTTCGCTACACCACCGAGACCTTCGAGTGCCACGACTGCCCGAACCTGTGTGAAATCCGCCGCGTGACCATCGAGGGCGAGCGCACGCTCCACTACGGCAGCCGATGCGGGAAGTACGACGAGGAGAAGAAGTCCTCGCTGGGCGAACACCTCCCCAGGCTCTTCCGCGAGCGCGAGCGGATGTTGCTCACCTCCTACCCCAAGGACAAGCCCGACCAGCCGAACGGCAAGACGGTTGGCATCCCACGCATCGCCCACACCTTCGAGCTCTTGCCGTTCTGGAAGGCCTTCTTCACCGAACTTGGCTTCCAGGTGGTGCTTTCGGGCAAGACGAACCGCCAGATTCTTCGCAAGGGCCTCGAGCACGTGGTGGCCGAGAGTTGCTTCCCGATCAAGGCGGCCCACGGCCACGTCCTCGAGCTCCTCGAGCGCGGGGTGGACTACCTGTTCCTGCCCAGCATTATCAACATGCAGCCGCTTTATGAGGGCGCTAAACGCTCTTACAACTGCCCCTACATCCAGAGCCTGCCGTTCATGCTGAACGCGGCCCTGGACTTCGAGCGCTTCGATAGCCAGGTCGTCATGCCCATCATCCACATGGAGCGTGGGCCCGGGGAGGTCGAGCGGGTGCTGAGCCGCATGGCCGACCGCCTGGGGATTCCGCGGCGGCGGGTGCGCGAGGCCCTGCGAGTGGCCTGGGACGCCCAGCGCTCGTTCTACGCCGCGGTCGAGCGGCGCGGCCGCGAAGTCCTCGAGGACCTCGGCGACGACCAGTTCGCCATCGTCATCGTCGGCAGGCCGTACAACGCCTGCGACGACGGCCTCAACCTCGGCTTACCCGAAAAACTCCGCGACCTCGGTGTGCTGGCCATTCCCCCCGACTTCATCT
>CAYYCI010000727.1:0-2055 GCA_964470215.1 uncultured Planctomycetota bacterium | reverse complement strand
CTGACCTCGGAAGCGCGGAGGCTCACAGTTCGAGTTCCGTCCTGGCGATTACGTCTTCCTGGGCTTTCGGGGGCAGGAGGGTGAACGGGACGAGGTAGCCGCCGATGCGGACGAGGAGGTCGGGGTAGTTCTCGGGGTGTGCCTGGGCGTCGCGGAGCACCGCGGTGCTGGCGAGGTCCACCTGGACCTGGTAGGTGCCGATGTCGAAGGCGGCCTCGATGAGGGCCTTGAGGCGCTCGACCCCGCCCTCGGCGGCCAGCGAGTTGGCCCCGAAGCGGACGTTGAACGTTATCCCACCCAGCCCGCGCGAGTGGTCGAACCCCGATGCCGAAAGCACGACCGAAGGGAAACCCTTGACCTTCACCCCGCTGCGATGGGCCAGGGAGTGGGCGAGCGGCTCGCCGGCGAGCCGGCCGTCGGGCGTGGCGGGCGTCTGCTCCCCGAACTGGATCCACACTACCCACCCCAGGAAGCCCGGGAGGACGGGGCCGCCGTAGAAATTCTCGTGGCCCTCGAGGAATGAACACCAGGCGCCGGCGATCTCGGCGAACAGGTCGTTGACCCAGGGGACGTCGTTGCCGTGTTTCGGGCACTCGCGGAGGATGACGCGGCGGAGTTCCTCGTGGCCCTCGAAGTTGGCCCGCATGGCCTCCCGGAAATCGTCCAGGCTGTAGCGACCCTCCTCCTCGACCAGAACCTTGATCGCCGCCAGGCCATCCACGACGTTCGCCACCCCGACCGCCTCGGGCTGGAGGAAGTTGTAGAGCGCACCGCCCTGGGCGATGTCCTTCCCCCTCTCGAGGCAGCCCTGGATGAAGCACGAAAGGAGCGGGAAGTGGCGATACATCGAGGCCACCCACTGATCCCGGATACCCCGCGCGATGGCCTGGTGGGCGTCGTGTTCGAGTTGGCGGAGGAACGCCTGGCGCAGCTCGCCGTAGGTTCGCGGCAGGCCGGTCCGGGGTCGACCGGGGTCCTCGTGGCCGGGAACCTCGGTGTCGAAGAGCGCGTGGAGGAGCGTCATCGCGAGATTCACGTAGGGCCACGCCACCCACGGGTTGCTCCGCCCGGCGATGGAGGTCTCGGTGCACGTGCTAGGGAGATGGTCAACGGCGTGGGCGAACGGGATGCCCTTGCGAACCAGCCCCCGGACGATCACCTCGTCGTTGAAGAACGACGGCTGACCATTGCCATTGCGGAGCAGGGCGACGCAGCGCCGCATGAACTCGCGGTCAATATCCCCGTGCCACGAGATGTCGCAGCCGGGGAAGTAGGTCCTCACGCGGTCGCAGGCCTCGAGGAACTTGTAGGAAAGTTCGTTCGTGGCGTCCGAGCCGTCGGGCTTCCGTCCGCCGAGGACCATGATGACCGCGCTCATGTGGCGCCGCTCGAATTCGTTACACTTGATGAAGAACTGGTCGAGGAGGGCCTCGAGGGTCGCCTCGTCGAGGACGCCCGCGGCCCGGTCCCTCTCGTAGAATGGGTAGAGATATTGGTCGGGCCGGCCGGGGCCGAAGCAATGGTGGCTCTCGCCCGCCTCGAGCGCTACCGCCAGGAAGAGAAACCACGTGAGTTGAATGGCCTCGCGGAATGTCCGCGGGGGCTGGGAGGCGATGTGGTCACAGACCTCGGCGACGGTTCTCAGTTCCCCGGCCCACCATTCCTCGTCGGCCGTCTCGGCCATCTGGCGGGCGAGGTCGGCGTAGCGGCGGATGAGGAGTTGGAAAGCCTCTAACGAGACCTTCGCGGCCCCGTAGAACGCTCTCCTGGCGGGGGTCTCGGGGTCGAGCGGGTCGAGGCGGGAGCGGAGTTCTTCCACCCGCCTGAGCGTCTCGCCGATGCCGTCGCGCAGGAGCGTCGGGTAGTCCGGGGCCATGTGGCCCTCGGAAGCGGCGACCCAGTAGGTCTGTTTGCCGAGGTATTGGACGGCGTCGTTGATTGCCTTTTCGGTTTCGGGGTCTGGGTGTGAGTTCGGGTGCCAGCCGACGAGTATTTCGCCGCGGCGGATTTTGATGGGCATTTTCTCGAAGATGTGGCGGGTGGCCTTTGCCACTC
>CAYYCI010000726.1:0-2061 GCA_964470215.1 uncultured Planctomycetota bacterium | reverse complement strand
CATAGATGGACCCGAGCGGACAATGATGGACAATCGGGAAAGCCGAGGCGCACGCAGCATGCCGGACGCTTTCCGTCCTCTCGGGAAAGCATTCTTTTCCTTCTCGCCTGCATCAGGAACCCACGGTGCACAAAAGCGTGCCAAAGCCCACAGCCCCGGCCTCCTTCAAAACCACGCGCGGGTTTCCTTCATAGTCTCAGGCTTTCCAGCCTCTGGGAAACCTCTTCTCGGTGGCACAGGCTTTCCAGCCTGTGGCGCACGCGGGGCGAGACGCCCCGCCTACAGGCGGGAGGAACGCGGGGCGGAACGGCCAGCCCACATTGGGGACGCCGCCCACAGGGTGTCGGGGCAGGCTGGCGGCTCAAACCTTTTCGGGCAGGGTGAACGGCTTTCGGTAGCCTCGGTCGTAACCCGTCCAGAGGGCCTTGGCCTGGGCGGTGGCGCTGGGGCCGGTCAACTCCAGGGTGGTCGGGTCAATCTCGAGCATGGTGCCGAGTTTGATGTCGGCCTTTTTCGGGTCCACGCCGTTGGCGTCGAGGTGTGCGTGGAATTGCTCGATGACCTCTTCCCAGGGCTTGAGGCCCTTGACCTCGGCGAGGGCCTGTTCTTTGGAGTAGCGCTTGCCGAGTCGCCAGGAGATGTTGCCGAGGTGGCACCAGGCGGTGGAGTAGAATCCCTGCTCGATCTCGCCGTTGAGGTTTTCAGGTTTGCGCGAGCGCACGGCCGCGAGGAAATTTGGGATGTGTGCGCGGCCGCCGTCGCCTGGGAAACTCTTGATCTTCTTGCCGTTCTTGTCGTAGGCGCTGCCGCCGCCGCGCCCGCCGGCGTAGTAGCCGTTCTCGCACTCGATGACCAGGAAGGCGCGCGTGCGGCGCTTGGGGTAGACGTCCGGGGCGCGGGTGCCCTTGCGAACCGGGAGGTTGTGGACGTCGAAGATGACCGGGATGGAGCCAGTGTCGTAGTAGATGAAGTGGGTGTTGGGGGTTTCGCCGGCGTCGTTCCAGACGAGGCGGCCGCCGCCGGAGATGCAGCGAAGGGGCATCTTGACCTTGTCGCGGAAGACGACGTTGCGGCAGTCGTCGGTGATGTGGGGACCCCAGTTGCCGAGTTCGCCGTTTCCGGTGTTCCACACCCAGTGCCAGTCGTACTGGAGGCGCGGGCGGTAGATCGGGATGTCCTTCGCCGGGCCGAGCCAGAGGTTGTAGTCCACGTGGTCGGAGATTTTCAGGGGCTTGTCGAGTTTTCCGATCGAGCCGCGGAGGCCGTAGCGGTTGAGGCGGACGTAGAGGGCCTTGCCGAGCGCGCCGGTGTCGAGGAACTCCTTGATGCGCGCCTGGAGGGGGTCGGAGCGCTGCTGGGTGCCCGCCTGGACGATCCGCTTGTACTTCCTGGCGGCCTGGACCATCAGTTGGCCTTCGAGGATGCTCCAGGAGACCGGCTTCTCGACGTAGACATCCTTGCCGGCCTGGCAGGCCCAGATGGTCGGCAGCGCGTGCCAGTGGTTGCAGGTGGCGATTACGACGGCGTCAACGTCCTTGTCCTCGATCATCTTCCGCAGGTCGGTGAGGGCTTTTGCTTTGGGGAACTGCTTGTGGACGCGTTCGAGGCGCTGACGGTCTGGTTCGGCGAGGCTGACGACCTGTGCGCCTTTCTGTCGGCCGAAGATCTTTGCGTGGCCGGTGCCACGTCCGCCGAGGCCGATGACCCCGATGTTGATGGTCTCGTTAGCGCCGAGGACGCTTCTCGGAAGGATCAGGGCGGCTCCCGCGACGAGCGAGCCCTGGACGAATTGGCGGCGGGTCACCTTCTTCATCTCGGTCTCCTGTTGCAGCGTGTGTGGTAGGCTTTCGCAAGCGAATATTATGCCGACGGCCTCGGCATGTCAAGAAGGGGCACGCTGCTCGCCGAGCCCGAGCGCCCGCGTCGGCCCGCATCCGCCCAGCGCGGCTCTCCCCTCTCGTTCCAACCCACAGCGCGGGAGCGAGAGCGACACACTGGTGGCACACCTATGAGGAAACCCGGGATGGCAGCGCGCCGGGGTGTGTGGGCTTTGGCACGCTT
>CAYYCI010000725.1:0-2066 GCA_964470215.1 uncultured Planctomycetota bacterium | reverse complement strand
AGCCCCTCACCCCTCAGTTCCTCCTCTTGTCGCTCTCGGGGATGACCTGGACCTCGTCGGCCTTGAAGACCACCTCGCGGTCGGAGCCGAGGTCCACAGTTACCAGTTGCTTGAGGGTCTCGGTGCCGGTGACCACGCCGGGACCCTGTGGGGTGTTCACGCGCGTGCCACGCTTTGGCAACTGCTCGCGCAGTTCGGCGTAAATCTGGTCCTCGAAACGCAGGCAACACATCAACCTGCCACAGCGGCCCGAGATTTTGGCCGGGTCGAGGGTCGTCTTCTGGGCCTTGGCCATGCGCATGGTCACCGGCGCCAGGTCCTTCATGAAGGTCTTGCAACAGAGGGGCCGGCCGCAGTGTTCGAAGTCGGCCAGCAGCCGAGCCTCGTCCCGCACCCCGATCTGGCGCAACTCGATCCGGGTGCGATACCGGCTCGCCAGGTCCTTGACCAGAGCGCGGAAGTCCACGCGCCCGTCGGCGAGGAAGTAGAAGATTATCTTGTCGCTGCCGAACAGGTGCTCGACGCTCACCAACTTCATCGGCAGGCCGTGTTCGCGGATCTTCCTCAGGCAGAAACTATACTCCTGTGGGACGAACTCCTCTTCGATCTCGCGGGTGCGCTGGATGTCGCGCTCGGTGGCCCGGCGTAACACCTGCCCCACGATGTTCTCGTGTTGTTCCCTGGCGTTGGGGTCGGCTCTGGTGACGATCTCGCCGAGTTCCACCCCGCGGTCGGTCCTCAGGATGCAGCGCTCCCCGCGCCGCAGGTCTGGAATCTCGGTAGTGAAGACGCCGATGTGGCGCATGGCCCCGTAGCGAGCGATCATACGGTAAGGCATCGGTTCACCTCGTAGTCCGAGCCGCTCGCCGCCCGAGCAGTGCTCCGTAGTCGAGCATCAACTTCTCGACGAGCAGCTTTATGTTGGCATGCGCATCCAGATGTTCCCTGGCCGCGAGGGTTCGTTCGAGGAGTCTTCGCGAGGCCTGCGGCGAGAGTTCGGCGCCCCAGGCCGCCAGGCGTTCCCCCTCCGGCCAGGTGAGCAGTTCCGGCGGGAAGCCCGCCGCGCGGAAAAACACATCCCGCCAGGCCAAAGTGAGCACCGCGAGAACCGGCCGCAGCCACTCGCGCGTGTCCTCCAGACGCGAGCCTACCTCCGACGACCTGTCGAGCAGCTCGCTAGCCACGACGAACTCCCCGCCCGGAGGCATCCCGGCCAGTTCCTCGAGCAGCCGTTGCGCCGCCTCGTAGGTCCCGGTCGCCTCGTAGGCGAGAGCCACTCCGGGACTACCCTCGCTCACCCGGGCCAGCACACTGGCACGCTCCGGCGCCAGGCCGTGGTCCTCCACCAGAATCCGCTCGACAAGGGGCGGAGGCAGCGGGCGGAAGCGAATGACCTGGCAGCGCGAAATGACCGTCGGGAGGAACGGCTCGAGGCGCTCGGCCAGGAGGATCAGAACCGAGCGAGGCGGCGGCTCCTCTAGGGTCTTGAGCAGGCAGTTTTGCGCCTGCTCGGTCATCCGCTCGGCATCCGCGACAACGAAGACCTTCCACCGCCCCTCGTAAGGCTTGTAGGCGATCGGCTGCTGGACCTCGTCCCGCACCTGGTCAATGACGATCTGGCTGCGCCGCGCACGCCCACCAGTCCCCTCGAGTAGTCGAACGAACGCCACGTCGGGGTGGTTCTCGTGTTCGATCTTCTTGCACGAGGGACACTCGTCGCAGGCCTCCGAACCGCCGCAGGCGCAAAGGAGTGCCTTCGCCAACTCGCGGGCGACCAGTTCCTTGCCCACCCCGCGCCTGCCGACGAAGAGGTAGGCATGGGCCATCCGCCCCAGTTCGATGGACTGGCGCAGCCGCGCGATCGCATCGTCGTGGCCCAGGACCGTGGACCAAGCCATCGCGGCAAGGCTCCTAGTCGGGCACCTCGATCACTCCGAGGACGTCGCCCACCTTGACCTTTGTGCCGTCGGGTGCGCGAACCTCGACGAGTTTCCCGCTCACCGGACAGGGGACGTTGAACGTCGCCTTGTCGGTCATCATCTCCACGATGTCCTCCGACTCCTTGA
>CAYYCI010000724.1:0-2066 GCA_964470215.1 uncultured Planctomycetota bacterium | reverse complement strand
AGCAGTACGAAGACATCCCCGGCTTCTGCAAGGCCGCAACCATCGAGGACATCCGCAAGCATGGCTACATCCTCACCCCCGGCCGCTACGTCGGCGCGGCCGAGGTGGAAGATGACCTGCCTGCGCCGCGTCCCGGTGTTTACTTTGTCTATGCGATTAAATGCGAGGGCGGTAGTTACTACATTGGCCACACCGACAATATTCCCAGGCGATGGCAGGAGCATGTATCGGGTAAAGGTGCCGATTGGACAAAGAATCATAAGCCCATCTACATTGCCCATTACGAGGAATTCACGAGTCGTGAGGAAGCCGTTGAGCGTGAAAAAGAATTGAAAACCACCAATGGACGACGTTGGTTGAAAAAAGCCATCGCAGAAGGACGGGCGCGGCAGGCAGGCGGCGAGCCGTTCGAGGAGAAGATGACCCGCCTGACCGCCGCCCTGCGCGCTAGCCCAGCCTTCGTGGTCCAGGGCCTCGAGACCGACCCCGCCAGGGTCCAGGCCGCAAGGCGCAACATCCGCTCCCTCGGCCTCTACGGCCAGGTCTCGGTCGCGCCCTACGACGGTCGCCACCTGCCCTACGTGGACAACCTGGTCAACCTCCTCGTGGTCGAGAACCCGGCGAATGTGCCCGAGGGGGAGATGATGCGGGTCCTCGCTCCTGGCGGTGTGGCGCTCGTGCGCGCGGGGGAAAAGTGGCGAAAGGCCGCGAAGCCCTGGCCCGACGGGCTCGATGGCTGGACCCACTTTCTCCACGGCCCCGATAACAACGCCGTGGCCGACGACAAGGTGTTCGGCCCGCCGAGGGGCGTCCAGTGGGTCGGTCGCCCGCGCTGGACCCGCGACCACGACCGCGACAAGGGCACTCGCCCAGCCATTCGCTCCATCCTGTCGGCCAATGGCCGCATCTTCTATCAAACCGACGAGGCCACCCCCGCCAGCCTCCGGGTGCCCTCGCGCTGGTTCCTCGTGGCTCGCGATGCCTTCAACGGGGTGGTCCTCTGGAAGAAACGGCTCGCTGGCAACCGCTACCCGCCGAGGCTCGAGCGCCTGTGGCGAGGAGCCGTGGCCGATGGCGACAGGCTCTATGTGTCCCTGCGAACCGATGGCCCGCTTTGTGGACTCGACGCTGCGACGGGCAAGATGCTCAAGCGCTACGATGGCACCGAGGGATTCCAGGAGGTGATAAAGAGCGGCGAGCGCCTGTTCATCGTGGCCGCCGACGGCAAGGTCGGAGCGCTCGACGCCTCCACGGGCCGCGTCCTCTGGACCTGGTCGCCGCCGGCCGGCGAGAAGATCGTCCCGCTGACCCTCGCCGCCGCCGACGGACGGGCCTTCCTGAGGACCGACAACTTCCTGTTCGCGTTCGCGGCCCGGGATGGCGAGCCGCTCTGGAAGGTCCAACTGGAGAAGCCGCGCCGCCGGCGCACCCGCCTGCGGTGGCCACGCGAACGTCTCATCGTGGCCGATGGCGTCGTCCTTTGCTCCTACGGCGGCAGGAACCCACAGGTGCTCAACCGCGACCGGTGGCAATATCTCGGTTCCCACCCTCGGGTCAACGAGTATGGCGGCAAGTTCGGCGCGTTCGAGGCCGCCAGTGGCAAGCGCCTCTGGCAAACCGCCTATCGCCCGGGCCTCGAGAGCGACCCCGGCGACATCTTCGTGGTCAATGGCCTCGTGTGGCTCGGACCGGACTTCAAGGAAGCACGGGACATTCGCTCCGGCAAAGTCAAGGGCGGCCGCGACATCCTCGGAAGGCTCTGGACCACCGGTCACCACCACCGCTGCTATCCCGCCAAGGCCACCTGCCGCTACATCCTCACCGGCAAGCGTGGGGTCGAAATGATTGACATCGCCGACCAGAGCCATTGGCGCAACAACTGGGTTCGGGGCACCTGTCGGGTCGGCATTCTACCGGCCAACGGTCTCCTCTACGCCCCGCCCCATTCCTGTGGTTGTTACATGGAGGCGAAACTTTACGGCTTCCACGCCCTGAGGCCGAAATCCGGCCTTTCCGCTGGAGTCGAGCCGGCCGGGCGGCTAGTCCGTGGCCGTGCCTACCAAGCC
>CAYYCI010000723.1:0-2069 GCA_964470215.1 uncultured Planctomycetota bacterium | reverse complement strand
CAATTGATTGCGGTGCAAAAAGCGTGCCAAAGCCCACACGCCCCGGCGCGCTGCCCTCCCGGGTTTCCTCACAGATGTGCCACGGCTCTGGTCTGGCTGCATTAGTAACTCGCAGGAGGAGTTTGCGCAATGGCAGCACCATTGCAATCGTGCCGCTTGGCCAGAACGCGGGGTTCCCTCTGAGCGGGCCGGGCGCTCGGCTTGACGGCAGCGGGGGATGTGGAGAGGATATATGCCCGTCACGACGGAGGAGAGAGCGTCATGGACGAAGCGATAGCGCGCATGCGTGCCGACAGGCTCGGCGCGTGGCAGAGGCTCCGAGAACTGGCCTCCAGGCCGTTCGACCTAAGGGGCGGCCTCACGCCAGAGCGAATCGCGACCATGCGGACAGGGGCGGCCGGGCTCGAACTGCTCTACGCGACAGAGCGACTCGACGAGGCGACCCTCGAGGCCCTCCAGGCCCTGGCGGACGAGGCGCGGGCGGTCGAGCAGTTCGAGATGATGATGCGCGGCGAGGTGATGAACAAGATCGTCGGCTTCCCCTCGGAATGCCGCCGGGTGCTCCACACGGCCAGCCGCAATGTGTTCGACGACCTCCCCTCGCCATGCGACGCTGGCCAGGCCGATGCCACCGCGAAGGCCGGGGCCCAACTCGAACGCCTCAAGGTCTTCCTCGACGAGTTGGAGAGCGGCAAGCTGGTCAACGAGCGCGGCGAGACCTTCACCGACATGGTCCAGGTGGGGATCGGCGGCTCGGACCTCGGCCCCAGGGCGCTATACCTCGCCCTCGAGGAGTGGTGGCTGGCGGGGCGGAGAGTCCACTTCGTCTCGAACGTTGACCCCGACGACGCCGCGCGGGTCCTGCGCCGGGTGCCCGACCTCTCGCGCACTCTGGTCAACGTGGTCTCGAAGGGCGGGACGACGCTCGAGACCCTGACGAACGAGCGGCTGGTGGCCGCGGAGTTCGAGAGGGCGGGGCTGGAGCCCAGGCGCCACTTCGTGAGCGTTACCGCCGAGGGCAGCCCGATGGACGACCCGGAGCGCTACCTGCGCTCTTTCCACATGTTCGACTACATCGGCGGTCGCTACAGCGCCACCTCGATGGTCGGTGGCGTGGCGCTGGGCTTCGGCCTGGGCTACGAGCGCTTCCGCGAGATTCTGCGCGGAGCGCGGCTGATGGACCTCAACGCCCTCGAGCGAGACGCGAGAAAGAACCTCGCCCTGCTCGCTGCACTCATCGGCATCTGGAACCGAAACTTCCTCGGCTACGAGTCGCTGGCCATTCTGCCCTACAGCCAGTCCCTGAGCCGATTCGTCGCCCATCTCCAACAACTCGACATGGAGAGCAACGGCAAGCGCGTGAGCCGAAGCGGCGAGGCGTTGCCCTATGCCACCGGCCCGATCGTCTGGGGCGAGCCGGGCACCAACGGCCAGCACGCCTTCTACCAACTCCTCCACCAGAGCGAGACAGTCGCGCCGGTCGAGTTCATCGGCTTCCGGCGCAGCCAGTCGGGCTTCGACCTGGCGGTGGAGGGGACGACGAGCCAGGAGAAACTCCTGGCCAACCTCCTCGCCCAGGCACGCGCCTTCGCCGAAGGGAAGGACGACGATAACCCGAACAAGTTCTTCCCGGGCAATCGCCCGAGCCTCATCGTCATGGGCCAGCGGCTCGATCCCACGACGATGGGCGCACTCCTGGCTTTCTACGAGAACAAGGTGGCCTTCCAGGGCTTCATCTGGAACATCAACTCCTTCGACCAGGAGGGCGTGCAACTGGGCAAGGTGCTCGCCAGGGGATTCATCGCCCATTTCCGGGCGATGCGCGAGGACCCCGACTACGACGGCTCACAAGCCGACCCGATCGGCTGGGCCATGCTCCGAGCAGCGGGATTGACGAAGACGCTGTAGGCGGGGCGTCTCGCCCCGCGCCAGGCACAGGCTGGAAAGCCTGTGCCACCGGGGTTTCGGTTGTGCCGAAGGTGGTTTTCGCGGGCCGCGACGGCCCGCCTACAAGCGGTTGTTCACCTTTGCGGGCCGTTGCATGTAGGCGGGGCGTCTCGCCCCGCGCC
>CAYYCI010000722.1:0-2087 GCA_964470215.1 uncultured Planctomycetota bacterium | reverse complement strand
GCTTGGCGCGAGGCCCGCGCGACCATAAAATGGAGCGCAGGCTTGGAAAGAAGAGGCCGATGGGCATCCGGGCGAAGATCGTTTTTCCTTTCACCGCTCTCTTCCTGGCCGCACTGGTCCTCGTGGCGGTCCTGGGCGCGAGGGCGAGCGCCCGCGTGGCAGAAGAACGTCTCGAGAGCCAACTCGCCGACCTTGCCGCTGTCCTCTCCCAGGCGGGCTTCGCCGGTAGCACTTCGGTCCTCCAGAAGGTCAGGAAGATCGTCGGCGGCGAACTCGCCACCGTGGATGCACGCGGCAGTGTCCTCGCGACGACTCTCTCCCAGGAGGAGGCACGGGCGCTCGAACGCCTCCTCGCACAGCGCCTCCCGCTCGCGCCGTCGCACGCGCCGCGCATGGAGCGAATGAGGGTCGGCGGGCGGACGTTCCGCGGGACCTTTGCCCCTGTCGAGGCCAGCCACTGGCATCGAGGGCGCGCGTTCATCTTCCTCCTGACTCCGGAGGCCCAGGTGCGAGAGGCGGTGGCCCGGGCGACGAGGCCGATCGTCTTCGCCGCGATGGGCGGGGCCGTGGCCGTGGTCGTGCTCGGCTACGTCGTCGGCCAACTGCTGGCCAGGCCAGTCGAGGCGCTGGCCGCTCAGGCCCGCGACCTGGCCGAGGGCAGGCGCGAGGGATTCCTCGAGCCGCCGACCCGCGACGAGGTGGGCGAACTGGCCAGGGCGTTCAACGCCCTGCTCGAGTCGCTCCGCCAGGCCGAGGAGAGGGTAGTGGCATCCGAGCGCCTGGCGGCGGTCGGCCAGGTGGCCGCCGGCATCGCCCACGAGGTGCGGAACCCCCTCTCCGGCATCAAGATGGAGGCCCAACTGCTCGGCAAGCGGCTGGCCGAACTCGGCGCCGGGGACGAGGAGGGCCTCGAGATAATCCTCGCCGAGATCGCGCGCCTCGAGGTCGTCATCGAGGACCTCCTGACCTTCACCCGTCCCGGTGAGCCTCTGCCCACTCCGACCTCGCTCAACCAGGCGATCGAGTCGGTGCTGGACTTCATGGGCCGCCAACTCGAACACTCGGGGATCACCGTCGAGAAGCAACTCGCCCCCGACCTGCCGGAGGCCCATCTCGACGCGCGCCGAATTCGCCAGGTCGTCCTCAACCTCGTGCTCAATGCCTCGGAGGCCATGCCCAACGGCGGCACGCTCACGGTGAGGACCGAGACGAGCGGCGCGCAGGTGGTTGCTCATTTCGAGGACACCGGCTGCGGGATTCCTCCGGAGGCGGGCGAGAGGGTCTTCGAGCCGTTCTTCACGACCAAGCGGGGCGGCAGCGGGCTCGGGCTGGCGGTGAGCCGCACGATCGTCGAGGCCCACGGCGGCCGGGTGACCTTCCAGCCGCTGAACCCGGGCACCCGCTTCACCGTGGAACTTCCGCTGGAGTTTGAAGGAAAACCAGATGGCGAGAATCCTCGTCGTTGACGACGAACAGAGCGTGTGCCACGCCTTCGAGCGTTTCCTCAGTGGCGAGGGCCACGAGGTGGCCGTCGCCGCCACCGGCGAGGCCGGGCTAAAGGCCCTCGATGAGTTCGGTCCCGAGTTGGTCATTCTCGACATCAGGCTGCCGGATGCCGATGGCCTCGACCTCCTCGTGCGGATTTCAGCCGAGGCGGCCACCCCCGCGGTGGTCGTCATCACGGCCCACGGCACGATGGAGACGGCGGTGGAGGCCATGCGGCGGGGCGCCTTCGACTATCTGACCAAGCCGATTGACCTCGAGGAGGCCCGCTTGACCATCGAGCGAGCGCTCCACACGCGGAGACTGAGCCGCGAGGTGGCGGAGCTGAGAGCGAGGGTGCGCGAGCGCCCGTCCCTCCTGGTGGGCAATTCCCCGCCCATGCAGAAGGTTTACAAGGCCATCGGAGCGGTCGCACCCTCCGACGCCACCGTCCTGATCCGCGGCGAGAGCGGCACGGGCAAGGAACTCGTCGCGAGAGCCATCCATCAGGCCTCGCCGAGGGCCGATGGGCCTTTCGTGGCCGTGGACTGCGCGGCGCTGCCCGAGAACCTCGTCGAGAGCGAACTCTACGGCTACGAGGCCGG
>CAYYCI010000721.1:0-2093 GCA_964470215.1 uncultured Planctomycetota bacterium | reverse complement strand
GAACGAGCCACAGCCCCGAGAAGCCCGTCGAGGTCCACAACGGGACGTGACGGACGCCAGGCCTTGAGGTTTTGGGGGGCGCACTCCTCCGGTGGGTTCGCCGCGGGGCTTGCCCCGCAAGCGGGGCGGCGAACCCGACCGAACCGGGGTGTGACTCTTTTTTCTGGCGCATTTTTTAGGAGTTGTTAGTCTTGTCTTATCAAGCACTTACGCTTGAAGGAGGCAAGACCAATGGGCAAGAAAGCACAGATCAGTTTGTCGCAGTTGAAGAAGGCGGCGGGTCCGGAGGTGAAGCGGTTGCTGGCCGAGGTGGCCGAGGCGATCAATCAGGCGCCGGACGGTGCGGTGATCGACGGCAGCGAAGAGGCGGTGCGGGAGGCGATGGCGAGGTTCCGAGAACGGATTTACGAACTGGGCATCCAGATGCGGACCGACGCGGCGAAAGCCGCTTTTTCCCCCTCCGACCGGTTCGAGGAGCGGGAAGCGTCTGCGGAACAAAGGGAGCCAGCGGGTCTCGCACCTGACGGCCAACGGGACGATCCGGGTGGTCCGTCCGGTGTACGCGGGTCCGGCCGGGGGGACGGTGCGTCCGGTGGATGAGTGGCTGGGGATCGCCCAGAGCAACCTGAGCGTGGGGGCGCGGGAACTGGCGTGCCGGGTGACGCTGGGCGGTTTGAGTTTCAAGAAGGCGTCGGTGGCGTTGGGGCGTCTGGCGCAAATCCGGGTGGGCCACGAGTGGTTGCGTCGGATCGCCGAGGCCGAAGGGCGGGGCGTGAAGGAGGCGGTACGCACCGGCGTGGTGGGACCGGGATGGGAGGCGTCGGACTGTCGGGTGACGCCGAAGGGCCCAACGCGGGTGATCGTCGGCTGCGATGGGGTGATGGTGCCGGTGGTGACGGCGGCGGAGAAGCGCAAACGCTGCCAGAGGCGTCCCCGCCGCCGGAAGGTCAGGCGGCGTCGGGTGAAGGCCAAGGGCGTTGGCAGGCTTAAGACGGGGCGCCGTCGGTGTCATCGGGGCTCGGACACGGGGTACAAGGAGTTCAAGATCGTGGCGTTTTACGATGCGGGGAGCGAGCATCAGTACGCCCTCGGGACGGCGGGCAACTGCCAGGTCCTGGGTCGCCTGATGCGTCGGGAGGCGGCGAAGGTAAAACTGCCGGAGGCGGACGAGAAGGTGGCCGTGTCGGACGGGGCCGAGTGGATACGGCGTCAACTTCAGACGCGTCTTCCGATGCTGGATGCGCGGATCCTGGACTACTTCCACCTGATGCAGCAGGTGGGCGCTGCGGCGATGGTGTGCTTCGGCGAGGGGAGCAAGGAGGCGTCGGCTTGGTGCGCGGCCGCCTCGGAGGCGGTGTGCGAGGAAGGGGCGGCGGGCCTGCTGGTGTGGATTCACGAGACCCGTCGGTCGGTTCGCGCCAAGACCAAACGCGAGGCGTTGAAACAGTTGGAGCAGTACGTCACAAAGCGGGCCGAGATGCTAGACTATCCGGCCTTCCGCGAGCAGGGCTTCGACATCGGGAGCGGCCCGACCGAGGCGTTCTGCAAGACCCTGACGATGCGTTTAAAGGGCAGCGGCATGCGGTGGGACTCGCCCAACGCAGAGGCCATGATGACCTTGGCCGCCCTCCAACACAGCAACCTCTGGGAAACCTACTGGAATCACCAATGCCGCCATGCCGCATAGTGCCATAATCCGTGGTCACACCCATTAGGGTCGGCGCGGCGGTTTTTGGCTTGCAGTCAGCGCGGGGTTCTGCTAGGTTCCGCATCCTTTTCGACAGAGGGGCAAGGTAGCGTGCCGTTCGAGCCGGGTGCGGAAGCACCCGGTTAGGCGTGATGGGCCGTGGCACGTGCCACGGCGGATTGGAATGCCCCGCCGCTGCCGCGGCGGGCTCGGGCGAAAAAGTCTGTAGCGCGAGGGCTTGGCCCCCGCGCCGCGGCGAGAAAGGTTGCCGGCTCTCGCCGTCGGCTCGAAAGGCGGCGGAGCAAAAAGGGGTTGCTGGCGGCCGACAGGCCCCGATAGAATAACGCGACCGAGACGCTCATGCGCTTTTACCTCGTAGATCGAATATTGGAACTCGAACCCCACA
>CAYYCI010000720.1:0-2102 GCA_964470215.1 uncultured Planctomycetota bacterium | reverse complement strand
GGCGCCTACGGCCGCATCATGGGCGGGCGAGTCTCGTGGTGCATGGGCCGAATCTTCAGCAACACCCCCATAAACCCCAAGACCCCAGCCGACCTCTGCGGCGGAGGGAAGTGGCAACTGTGGGTCGAGATGTCCGGCGACCACATCGTCGAGCAACACGTCCACAACCTCGACATCGCAAACTGGTTCCTCGGCTCACATCCGCTGGCCGCGGTCGGCTTCGGCCACAGGGCACGCCGGAAAGCCGGCAACATGTACGACTTCTTCAGCGTGGACCTCGAGTACCCCAATGGCATCCATATCCACTCGATGTGTCGCCAGGTCGGGGGATGCTGGAACTGGGTCGGCGAGGCATTCACCTTCGAGAAGCAGAAGCCGAAAAACTTCAAACTTTCCAAGCCCGTCCGATACTCCGAAATCCCACAGAAGGGCGGCGGACACCAGCAGGAACACACCAATTTCCTCTACTACCTGGTCAAGGGCAAGTACATCAACGAGGCCACAAACGTCGCGTGGGCAACGGCCACCGCGGTGATGGGGCGCGAGGCGGCCTACACGGGGCAGCGAATCACCTGGCGCGACATGATGGAGAACCCCAAGGCCAAGATCTACAACCTCCAGATGAAGCCCGCCCCCGAAGACTTCGAGACCGGCAACGTCGTCATGCTCAAGGACGGCGCCATCCGCATCCCGGGCAAGGGATGATCGGAGCGTTCTAGCGGGGCCTGCGGTTCCCTCCGAGCCGCAGGCCCCGCTTTCGCATAGCCTCGCCATCGCAGAACCGGAGGGGTGGCCATGCCGCACGGGCAATCTTCTCGCCGGGACTTCTTCCGCACCGCCGTCGGGGCAGGCGCGGCCTTCGGGGCCTTCACCATTATCGGCGCCACCGCCAGGGGCAAGCCCAGAGCGATCAAGGTCGGCCTCATCGGCTGCGGCGGCCGAGGCAACGGGGCGCTCAGTTTCAACGTCCAGGCCGCGAAGACCCTCGGCGTCGAGGTCCAGGTCGTCGCCACCGCCGACTGGTTCAAGGACCGCGCCGAGCGCACGGGCAGGAAGTACGGCGTCCCACCCGACCGCTGCTTCGGCGGCCCGACCGCCTACAAGAAACTCCTCGAGACCGACGTCGAACTGGTCCTGATGGCCGAGGCGCCCCTCTTCCGCCCCCTCCACCTCGAGGCCTGCATCAAGGCGGGCAAACACGCCTTCATCGAAAAGCCCGTGGCGGTGGACCCGCCGGGCTGCCGCCGCGTGGTCGCGGCCGGCGAGGAGGCCAAGAAGAAGGGCCTCGTCATAGTTTCCGGCACCGAGATGCGCCACATGAAATCGTTCATAGACACCCACCAGGCCGTCGCCGTCGAGGGCCAACTGGGCAAGTTCTACTATGGCCGGGTCGCCTTCTGCATCGCCCACATGTTCTCCCGCTCCCCCATCAACCCCAAGAAACCCGACGACCTGATCCGCACCTGGCAGAACTGGGTGGAACTGAGCGGCGACCACATCGTCGAGCAGCACGTCCACAACATAGACATCGCCAACTGGTTCGCCGGCCATCCGCCCGTCTCGGCCGCCGGCTTCGGGTTCAGAGCGCGACGGAAGGCGGGCAACATGTACGACTTCTTCAGCGTGGACTACGACTACGGCGATGGCCTCCACATCCACTCGATGTGTCGCCAGGTGGACGGCTGCTGGCGCTGGGTCGGCCACGACTTCCTCTACGCCAAGGGCCGCACGAATGGCTCCGACGGCCCGCCGCCGAAGAAATCCCCGTTCCCGAAAGACCTGCCCGTGGCGCGAAGCGGCCACCAGCAGGAGCAACTCAACGTCCTCTACTACGTTCTCAAAGGCGAGCCGCTCGACCAGGCCCGGGCCGTGGCCGAGAGCACGGCCACGGCGGTCATGGGCCGCGAGTCCGCCTACACGGGCAAGCGCGTCACCTGGCGCGAGATGATGGAAGACCCCAAGGCCAACCCCGACCTCTACAACCTCACCCGCAAGCCCACCGCCGAGGACTTCGAGACGGGCAACGTCGAAATCCCGCCCGAGAACGAAATCCACATCCCGGGCTCCTCCTTCGGCCGCCGCCGCAGGCCGAAGAAAAAGAA
>CAYYCI010000719.1:0-2104 GCA_964470215.1 uncultured Planctomycetota bacterium | reverse complement strand
GAACTACGAACAAGTGGCGTCCACATCCGCGGATGGGGCAGGCACGGGGGCCTGCACCTACTGCCCCTTCGAGCCGCTATCCCCATAATCAGGGGCCACACTCCGCCTGCGGCGGCCCGTTGACACCTCTGCGGCGCCGCCGTATAATCAATGCTGCCGGGGTCTTGGCGCGACGTAAATCTCTTGGCGAAAAGGACTTGACCCGGGCTGTGGGGATTTTTCCGCCCTCCCGGCGGGAACCTCGCGCGGCGCGCGCCGTCTAATAAAGCGGAAGAGCGCACAGAATGCCGACGGGGCAAGAGAGCGAAGAGGCCCTCGTGGCCCGCGCCATAGGAGGCGACGTGGCGGCTTTCGGCCAACTGGTCGAGCGATACCAGGACGCGCTCTTCAATGGCATCTATCGGATGGTCTCGCGGCGCGAGGACGCCGAGGACATCGCACAGGAGACATTCGTGAGAGCGTTCAGGGCTATCAAGCGGTTCCAGGCCCGCTCGAGCCTCTACACGTGGCTCTACTCGATCGCCGTGAACCTGGTGATCAGCCACAGGCGAAAGGCCTCGACCGCGGCCGGGCGAGCCAACCCGCTCTCGCTCCAACAACTCCACGACGCCGAGGGCCGCCCGCGGGAACTCGATGGCCACACCGAACGTCCCGACGAGGCCGCCGAGCGCCACGAACGCCACGAGCGCGTCCACGAGGCAATCGCGCGGCTCGAGCCCGACCACCGCGCGGTGCTCGTCCTGCGCGACATCGAGGGGTTCGACTGCCGGACGGTGGCCGAGGTGCTCGGCTGCCCGGTCGGCACGGTCAAGTCGCGCCTCCACAGGGCAAGGCTAGCACTCAAGAAGCACTTGAAGGACTTGTTGGCATGAATGCCCAAGAGGCCCGGGAGAAACTCTCGGCCTATCTCGACGGAGAACTCGACGAGCGAGAACGCCGGGAACTGGACGCCTTGCTGGCCGCCGACCCGACCCTGCGGGCCGAACTCGAGGAACTCCGCCAGACGGTCGAGATGGTCCGCTCGCTGCCGAAGGTCAGCGCTCCGGCGGGATTCGCCCGCAGGGTCGAGCGGGCGATAGTGGTCAGCCGGCGGCTGCGCTGGCTCAGGCCAGCGGCGCTCGCCGCGGCAGCCTGTCTGGTCGTCGGCTTCCTCGCGGCGCTCGTCTCGACCCTCCGCGCCCCGCGCGAGGCCGCGAGGGCCGTCTCGCCCCACACGCGGACGGCCGTCCACAGGAAGGCGCCGGCGCCCCCTGCCGGGCCTTCGTTGGACAAGAAACGCGTGTTTGCATTCGCGCGAGAGCAGAAAGACGAGACCAAAGAACTGGCGGAAGGGGCGCTCAGGCTCAAGAGCGCGCACGCCATCCGAGGGGGCCAGGTCGTGGTTCAACCCTCGCCTGGCGCCCCGGCCCCGTCCCGAACGTCTCTCGCTGCCAGGGCCGCGGGGAGCCGGGTCGCGCCCCACCTCGGCACGAGCCGCGCCGGCCAGATCGCAGCCGACTCCGCCCGCTCACGGGTGGTCGCGAAGGCCCACCGGCTCGTGGGGGAGGGCTACGGCGGCCGCCTGGCCGCTCCGCAAGCAAGGGACCGAGAACTGGAGCGAGCCATCCTAGAGCCGCGCGCGCCCACTGAGGCGAGGCGCGCCCGCCCGAAGGGGCTTGGGCCGGCCGCCCCGGAGGCGAAGGTTGCCGAGCGGCAAGGGACGCTCGACATCGCCATTCGCTACCGCGACCTCGGCGCTACCCTCGAGCGACTGGCGAGGGCCCTCGAGGCCGCCGGCCTCAGCTACGTGGTCCAGCCGCTCGGTTCGGGGGAGTTCGTCGTCGAGGCCTCGGGGCCGGCTCCGCTGCTGACGAGCCTCGCCCGCCGCCTGGCGGGCCAGGAGAAGGAAGCGCAGCGGCAGGCGGCCTTGAACGCCCCACAGCAGAGCCGCCCGATCCAGGCGGGAGGCGCGACCCAGGGTGCGGGAGGGCGACTGAGGCTAGTGTTGCGTTTCTCACCCTCCGGAGCCCGTGGGCAGCAGTTGCCGGCCGCCGAGCGCCGGCAGCGTTGACACAGGCCAAAAAAGATTTGACATCCAGTGGTCGGGGGTGGTACCCTATTAGCG
>CAYYCI010000718.1:0-2122 GCA_964470215.1 uncultured Planctomycetota bacterium | reverse complement strand
GCACAGACTGGCCGTACCAGAGGATGGGTATCGGCGCGGGTTGGTTGGGGCCGTCGGCGAAGATGGGAAACGGGAACATCTTCGCCGGTTTGTTCTCGCCCATGAACTTTGGCCAGCTAAACTCATCAAGCGGGTAGTCGCGCCTGTATTCCTCCGGCACAGGATAGACGATTGATTCACCGAAAGGAGCGGCGTAGTTATAACCGTAGCCAATGGCGGACTGTTTCTTGGCCGGGCAGCGGTAGAGCATACACATGTCGGCCACTTCGCGCTTATAGAAGAAAGCCATATTCGGCTGACTGAAGAACTTCACGGGGTTTTCTATGCCCTCGCGCTGACAGTACCTCTGCATCGCGTTCTCGCGAGTGGCCGCGGCGTTGATGTAGGGAGCGAGCGCCTCGTACCAGTACGGGCTCTTCTCATCGATCTCCTTGGCCGAGTGGTAGTCCATCGGCATCTCGATGAAGCGAGGGTTGAGCCTCTCGGTGCTCCAGGGCTTGGCGCCGCACGAGACCATCCAGAAATCGAAGTCCTTCATGTAAGCGACGTGCGCCTGGCCGATCTGGCGAAGCTGCCCGATGCAGCTCGTCAGTTGGGTCCCGCCCATCGCCTTGATGAGCGCGGGGGCCACAAGAGCGGCAAGGATCGCGATGATCCCCACCACGACCAACAGTTCGACGAGAGTGAAACCCGTTATCGCTCGCCGATTCATCGCACGGTCCCCCAGCACAAAACCACCACCCGCCGCAGCCTTCACCTCCCGATGTGATTATAGCCATCCGTCCGGCCACCTGTCAAGGTCTTTTGTCTCATGATGGCCACTAGAAAGTCTCCAAGAGCTGCGCCGGCCCCCCGAACCCAGCGAAGTCCGCTTCAAGTAACCCGTCAACCCCGAATTCAGCTCATCCTCCGCCCCTCGCTCGCGGAATCGCTGCCGCGCGCCTTCCCTTGCTTGCCGGGTGGCTTCTTGCTATAAGAAGTGGGGCTATCTAGCCGAAGCAGGTGGGCGCAATGAAGGTCCGAGCGGTCCGACAGGTCGGACCAGTCCGACCGATCCTCGTCGCTTGCTTGTTGGTGCGGCTGCTCGGTTGCGCCGGCCCGCCTTTCGACGGCGCGGTGGCGGACTCGAGATCGCCGGTTGCGGCTGTTCGCCGTCGGGCGGCCGGGGCCCTCGGCGCGCTTGGTGACGAGGCCGCTGTTCCTGTGCTCGTTGTCGCGCTGGCCGACCCCGAGCCCGTGGTCCGCGCCGAGGCGGCGCGCTCTCTGGGCCTCCTGCGCGACTCCCGGGCCGCCCCGGCGCTGTGTCGCGCGCTGGCCGACCCGGACGCTAGCGTCCGCTTCTACGCGGCCTATGCCCTCGGCGAGATCAAGGACAAGGGCACAGCCCCGGCCCTCCTGAAGGCGCTCGGCGACCCCGAATGGTGCGTCCGCGACCAGGCGGCCTGGGCGCTGCGCGAGCTCCACGACCCCTCGATCGCGCCTGCCGTGGTCAAGTTGCTCGGTGAGGAGGAGGCCGACGTGCCCCACCTTGGATGGCTCCTGCGCTACCTTCCGCCGAAAGAAACGGTCGGACCCCTGGCCAGGTTGCTCGGCCGCGAGAGCGAGACGGCCAGGCTCCGCGCGGTTCGCTGCCTCGCGGGGATTGACGGTGAGGCGGTCGTGCCACACCTTGTGGCCGCGCTCGGTGACCGTTCGCCGAAGGTCCGCAGGAGCGCCGTCCTGGCCCTCGCCGAGCGGAGGGACGAGCGAGCGAGGCCCGCCATCGAGAAACTGCTCGAGAACGAGAAGGATGCTTCGGTGGTCGAGGCGGCGCGGGCGGCGCTCGATAAACTCTCGCGGCTCGGCGGCCTGGTCGCCCACTGGAGTTTCGACGACGGCACGGCGCGCGACGTTTCGGACGGGGGCGCGAACGGCCAGATCATCGGTTGCCGCGTCGTCGAGGGCAAGGTCGGCCGCGCGCTGCGCTTCGCCAAGGGCGCCTACGTGGAACTCGGCAGGCCCGAGAGCATCTCCATCGCACAAACGCCTCTGACCATCATGGCCTGGGCCAAACCCCGGGCACCCACCGGGGTCGTCGTGGCCAGGGGCGGCGCCTTCTGCGGCTTCTCGCTTTATCTGAAGG
>CAYYCI010000717.1:0-2127 GCA_964470215.1 uncultured Planctomycetota bacterium | reverse complement strand
ACCGCAACGAGAATTTCCGTCCCGGCTGGTATCCCGACCCGCTCATCCCCTTCCGCCATCCGCTGACGCGCGAGCCGCTGAGGGGCGGGCGATTCGTGGCCGTGCCATTCGACCTGCCCGCGGGACAGACCCACGGGTTCTTCGTGGACATCCACGCGCCGCCTGGTACCCCAGCCGGCGACTATGCGGGAACCTATCGCCTGGTGGCGGCGGACAGCACGTCGGTCGAGATTCCGGTGAAACTCGCGGTGTGGGATTTCACCTTGCCCGAGGTGCCGACGCTCAAGACCGCGTTCGGCTCGCCGGCCAGGCGGGTGCGCGGCTACTATCGGGAGCGCGCGCGAGCGGGAAAGGAGAAAGAACCGACCGATTGGGCGGCCATCGAGGCCCAGTGTGCCGAGCTCCTCAGCCGCCACCGCTTCAACGCCACCCCGCCGCCAGGGGCGATAGCCCCGCGGCCCCAGCCCGACGGCTCCTTCCGAATCCCCGAAGACCAAATCGAAGCCTTCAAGCGTTTCGTCCAGCGCTACCACGTCAACGCCTTCTGCGTTCCACACCCCGGCGGCGTGGTCAAGGACCCGGAGAAGGAGCGGGGGAGGTTGGAGGCATGGCTTCACAGTTGGGATGCGGTGGCCGCCGCGCTCGACCGGCCCGACTTCGTCCTCTACACCTACCTGAAGGACGAACCGAACGACAAGGCCGCCTACCGCTACGTCCAGAAATGGGGGCGAGCCGTCCGCCAAGCGCGTTCGGTCGTCAAGGTCCTCGTGGTCGAGCAAACCTGGACGCAGAACCCTGCCTGGGGCGACCTGTATGGTGCTGTGGACATCTGGTGCCCGCTCTTCTCGCTCTTCCGGCCCGAGAGCGCTGCCAGGCGGCAGGCCCTCGGCGAGACCATCTGGACCTACACCGCTCTCTGCCAGCGCGAGCCGACCCCCTGGTGGCACATTGATTATCCCCTGCTGAACTATCGCGTGCCGGCCTGGACGGCCTGGCGCTACCGCATCCGCGGGCTGCTCTACTGGGGCGGAATGTCCTACTGGCGGGCGGTCGAGGACCCCTGGAGCGACGCGGGGACCTATCGCCCGCGCGGGAGCCGGAACCTGGTCTTCAACGGAGAGGGCACGCTGGTCTATCCGGCCCGCGCGGTGGGCTACGAGGGAATCGCCCCGAGCCTGCGGCTGAAAGCCCTTCGCGACGCCATCGAGGACTATGAGTATCTGGCCCTGGCGGAGCGAGCGGGCCGCGCTGCCGAAGCCGAGAGGGTCATCGCCCCACTGGTCGAGTCGTGGTTCGAGTGGGAGAAGGCCCCGCTGGCCTACGAGCGGGCGCGCGCCCGCCTGGCGGCGGTCATCGTGGGCGGACGCTAGCGGGCAGGTTGGGGTTGGGCCCGGCCGCGAGCCCCAGGAGGATGAAGAGCCAGGGGGCGATGAGCGCCCCGACCGCGCCAAGAACCGCATACTTGAGAAAGACCACCCAGAGTCCGCCTCCGAGGGCGGCGGTCGTCGCGTTGAGGGCAGCGCGGGTTCCCAGCAACAGGGCGCCGCCCACGACGTAGCGAACGGCGCGCTGCCACAGCGGCCCGGAGGCATCGAAGCCGACCAGTCGGCGTTGGGCGACGAAGCCCGCCGCCATCCCCACCAACGCGCCGCTCGCGGTGGCCGCGTAGTCGTCCACACATCCTGGCACGAGCAAGAGGAGCGCGGGTGCCGCCGCGCAGACGAGTTGCCAACCCAGGGCGCGCCGCTTCAGCCACTCCTCGACAGTCGGCTCGTAGCGAACGAAAGCCCACAGGATGGGCAGACCGAGGACGTAGCCTCCGAGCAGGTCGGTCGGGAAGTGAACCCCGAGGTAAAGGCGCGAGAGCGGCACGAGGACGATGAGGACGAGCCCGAGAGCCCACGCCCACGGCTTCCGCACCACGGCCATCAGGTAGCCCCACACGACCACGGCGTCCTGGGTGTGGCCGCTGGGGAGGCCGCCGCCGCGTGTCTCGGCCAGTTTCTTCACCCTCGCGTCGTAGTCGAATGGCCTGGGCTGTGCCGCGAGCAACTTGGCGATGGCGTTCAGTTGCGAGGAAAACAGGAACGCCACGGTCAGCCGGGCGCCCAGACGGTGGTCCACGCA
>CAYYCI010000716.1:0-2129 GCA_964470215.1 uncultured Planctomycetota bacterium | reverse complement strand
AGCGCGACCTTTTCCAGCGCGGCATCTACCCGCCGATAGCGGGGCTGCCGTCGCTGTCGCGCCTGATGAAGGACGGCATTGGCCCCGGTCGGACGCGGGAGGACCACGCGCCGCTGGCCAGCCAGCTCTTCGCCGCGTATGCCCACGTCAAGCAGGTTCGCGGTCTGGCGGCGGTGATCGGCGAGGAGGAGCTCTCGACCCTCGACAAGACATACCTCGAGTTTGGCGAGGCCTTCGAGCGCCGCTTCCTCAATCAGGGCGAACACGAGAACCGCTCGATCGAACAGACCCTCGACCTCGGCTGGGAAGTGCTCTCGATCCTGCCGCGCTCCGAACTCTATCGCATCAGCGACGATCTCCTGGACAGACACTATCGCTCGGAGATCGAGGCCGAGGTGGTCGAGCGGCTCGGCGGACAGGAGGGCTGAGGCGTGGGGAAACTCGACGTGGCCCCGACCAAGTCCTCGCTCGTGAGCCTCAAGCGGGGCCTGGAGTTCGCCCAGGAGGGTTTCGACCTCCTCGAGCAGAAGCGCCAGATTCTGGTTTACGAACTTATGAGCCGCCTCGAGGCCGCGCGCCGCGCTCAGCAGGTCGTGGACGAGGCAATGGCCCCGGCCTTCGAGGCCCTGCGCGATGCCGTCCTGCGCTCGGGCACCGAGGCGATGGGCCGCGAGGCACTGGCCGTGGTGGCAGAACACCGCATCGAGGTGACGGCGCGCTCTGTCATGGGCCTCTCGCTGCCGATGGTGCGGGTGGAACACCAGGCGCCGAGGCCGACCTTCAGCGTGGCGGGCGGCAGCGCGCTCTCCGACGAGGTGATGAAGCGCTTCACCGAGGCCCTGGAGGCCGTCGCGCGACTGGCCGAGGTCGAGAACGCCGTCCTGCGCCTGGCGAGCGAAGTCCGCAGAACCCAAAGACGCGTCAACGCCCTCGAGAAAATCTTCATCCCGGACCACAAGGAGACCATCGCCTACATCGAGGGTGTTCTCGAGGAGCGCGAGCGCGAGGAATTTGTTATTATGAAGCGGGCCAAGAGCCAGAGGGCCTGAGAGATGCCGCGGAGACCCGTCCGCCACATCCTGGTGCTCGTTGACGGCAGCGAGTCGTCGTTCGAGGCGGCACGCTACGCCATACAGTTGGCCAGGAGTTTCAAGGCGCGGCTGACTGCCGTCGGGATAGTAGATACGGCCACCCTCCGCCACCTCCTGTCCTCCCACATCATGGTCGCCGCCGAGATGGAAGAGTACGAGCGGGAGTTGACCGAGAGCAGCCGTCGCCACCTGGCTTACGTGGCCGAGGAGGCGCGGAAGGCGGGGGTGAAGGCCCAGACGGCGCTCCTCAAGGGCGCCGTCCACAGCGCCGTCCTGGCCGAACAGAAGAGCACCGGGGCGGACCTGATCGTCATCGGGGCCTTCCGCTGGACATTGGCCCACCGCGACCACGCCGCCCGCGAGCGGCAGTTGATCGTGGACGAGGCGCCCTGTCCGGTCCTGATCGTGCGCTGAGGCCCGGGGCAGCCTGTCCGTGTTCGTCCGTGCAGAGTCCCGGACCGATTACCTGTGGGCGTGGCGTCCCGCCCCGCGTCGGCAGGTCTTGTAGGGGCACGGCGCTCCCGTGCCCGGTGTGGACGGGCCGTCTCGGCCCGCGACGAGCCGCCCGCGAAGTTGCAAAATCGGCCTGGCGCCGTATAATTTCGGGAAGGACGGGGTGTAGCTCAGTTTGGCTTAGAGCGCAGCGTTCGGGACGCTGAGGTCGCTGGTTCAAATCCAGTCACCCCGACCAGGTTCGCCGTCCTCTGGCTGGCCCGCTACCCGCGGAGGGCCATGGGCGTGGGCCACGTAAGCCTGAGACTATGAAGGAAACCCGCGCGTAGCCTTGAAGGGACCGGGGCTGTGGGCTTTGGCACGCTTTTGTGCACCGTGGGTTCCTAATGCAGGCGAGAAGGGAAAGAATGCTTTGTCAAGAGAACGTAAAGCGTTCGGCATGTGGAGCTTCGGAACGAGGGGTCGGAGTCGGCAGCCAGCCAGGGCATTCTTTTCCTTCTCGCCTGGCAACTGATTGCGGTGCAAAAAGCGTGCCAAAGCCCACGCGCCCCGGCGCGCTGCCATCCCGGGTTTCCTCATAGATGT
>CAYYCI010000715.1:0-2131 GCA_964470215.1 uncultured Planctomycetota bacterium | reverse complement strand
GAGGGGGTGTGGCGGGCGAGGTAGGTGCCGGCGAAGGTGCTGGCGGCGAGGATGGTTGGAAGAACGATCCACTTGAGGAGCCAGGCGAGCCACGCCTGGTGGGCGCGACGCGCGCTGCCGTTTATCTCCAGGGCACGTAGCCTGGCCTCCTTGTCGGCACAACGCTGGGCGAGTTCGCGCTCGAGGCCGCCAAGGGAGGCGGCAATCCGCTCGACCTGGTCGCAAAGATATTGGAGGACCCGGGGGGTGTCGTCCATCGGCGGGCGGCTCATCGCGCTTCCCTTTTCGCCGGGAGGGTCGAGCGGAGGTGGCGCTCGATGGCCCGGAGGAGTTGGTCGGCCTGTCGCGGGGGAAGCAGGCGGACGGCTTCGGCCAGGTTGGTGAAGGCCAACCGGCGATGGCCGGCCGTTACGATGATCTGGGAGCCGTCGAGGGCGAGGGTGGGGTTCGTCATTGGGTGGATGCTCCGGCGAGGAGTTGGCGAATCTTCTGTTTCCCAACGGGGCCGCGCCAGTGGACGATTGCGGCGTCGGTGCCGTCGCGGAAGGTCGAGCAGGCCAGTTCGGGGGCGATTTCGACGACGCTGCCCGGTCGGCAGTGTTCGAGGACGGCGAGTGGTTCGTTGTCGCCGCGGTAGCGCTGTTGGTCGGCCAGGCACATCTGTGCCCATTCACACACGAGGGGGTTCCCTCTCGCGGTCACGACGACGCCTGTGCAGAAGGCTTTTGCTTGCGGTGGTAGCATTGTGAACCAGCCGTAGGGGTGTTCGTGAGCGCAGGTTCCGTCGAGGGAGGCTGGCCTTGCTGCGATGGCGACGGGGTTTTCGGCGTAGCGGAAGAGGGGGGCGATGGGGGCCTTGACCTCGGTGTCGAGGTCGAGCCAGAGGATTTTCTGGAACGGCGCTCTGAGGATGGCGAAGGGTTTTCGGAACCAGCCGTTGGCCGGGATGTCGGCGACCTCGATGAGGATGCCGCGCTCGCGGCACCAGGCTTGTTGGTCCGGGCCGAGGCCGAAGTCGGCGAAGGCCACCGGGTGGTGGTTGTGGGCGCGGTAGTTGTGCCACCACCACGGGAGCATCCAGGCCTGGGAGGGGGCGACGCCGACGACGACGCCTTCCGGGGCGATGGCGGGGTTTTTGTTCCAGGCGGTCAGGGAGGCATCCACGCAGTAGAGCGGGGAGCGGACGAGTCGCGCAGGGACGCGGCGCTGGGATTGTTCGAGGGCTTCGTCGAGTGGGATGTAGCCGATTTCGTCGTTGACCGGGGAGTCGGGGGTGCAACTGGTGATTGTGATGCCGTATTCCTTGCCGACACGTGCTACTCTCGGGAGCATGCGGCGGGTCCAGCGGTAGAGGCGGGCGTTGCGGTCTCGTTGTTCGGGTCGGAGTTGTCGGTCGTCGTAATAGTCGCGGTCGTCCTTGCGCCCGAGGTCGTTGCCGAGGAGGAAGATTCTCTGTGCTCCCATCCAGACGGCGATGTGGAGGGCGACGAAGAAGGTGTTACCTTGCCAGACGAAGGCGGTGTCGTGGTTTCGTCGGCTGAAGATGTCGAGTGGGGAGGTGGTCACCAGGTCAGCGAAGTAGGTCATGGGGCAGCGGTAGATGTAATCGCCTCCGCAGGTCTGGCCTGCGTGGGCTCGCCGGGCTATCTTGATGAACGGTTGCCACCACAGCGATGGGTGGTAGCAGGCGGGGGTGTCCATGCCGACCCAGACGTCGGGGCGGATGTGTGGGAATGCGGTGTTGATTGCGAAGACGAGGATGCCGGGTTTGTGGAGCGCGGCGTCCTGGACGTGGCGGAGCGATGGCCCTGGACAGCAGAGGTAGACGTCGGCGGCGATCTCCTTCTTTGCGAAGCTGACCTGGGTCCAGCGGTTGTCCTGGACGTGTGACCAGAGAGCCATTTCAGTCCCCCGTTGGGCAGTGAGCTTGAGCCCAGAAGCGCTGGTTGCGGCGCGCGACGGCCTCCGAGAAAACCGGAAAGCGGTCGGTGGCGCCGCGCCGCAGTCCGCTGATTGCCACGGTGATGCTCACGGGCCTTTCTGGCGGCCGGATTGTCTCGACGACCACGTGGGAGCCTTCCACTCGGCAGGCGATTGTGCCTGGGAGCGGTGTCTGGGGAACGGCTGAGAA
>CAYYCI010000714.1:0-2143 GCA_964470215.1 uncultured Planctomycetota bacterium | reverse complement strand
GAGCGGGGGGCCTCGGCGGCGGGGAACTGACCACCTTGCCCGCGCGCTCGGCGTCCAGTTCCGCCATCAACGTGGCTTCCATCACGTGGTCGAATCCCACGGCGCGCCAGTCGTAGCCCGGCTGCCCGCGGCCGAGCAGCGATGGCTCGGAGACCTCCAGTTCGTTGATCACCCGCACCTGGACGCCATATGTCCCGCGGGCTATCTCGAAGACCTGTGCCACGGCCCGGGTGCGGTACTTCGTGAACATGTTGGCGCGGACGAGCGAACTGGCCTCGACCACCCCGTGGGCCTTGTCCACCGCGGTGATGGTGAAGTGACGGGCGAGGACCTTCCTGGCCACCTCGAGCGTGGCCATGTAGGACTTGGGGTACGGGTCGAGGACGCGCACGGTGCGCTGGAAAATCCTCTCGCAGCCGACCAGCGCGAGCAACACAACCGGCAGAGCGAGCCTCTTGACCATGGCCGGTCCTCCTGAAAGGAGGCAACGAGGTCTAGCGCCGAACGGTTCCCCCGGCACTGGATTATAACTCTCCGCTCGGGGCGAGTCAACGAACTTGCGCCGAGGCTGGCCACACTTCCACCCGCCCCTCGGCGCCTTCCTGGCCGTGGACAACGATCCGCGCGTCCACGAAACGCTCGATCACTCTTGCGTTCGTCACCAGGTGTCCAGTGACTCTGGGGGTCGTGAACTCGGATGGCTCGCGGGCGAGGGCGAGTGGCAGGAGCAACTGGTCGGCGAGATGCTCGTCAACCACGCCGGCGGTCCCGAGGAACGCGAGGAGTCGGTCGCAGGCTTCGTCGGCCACCCTCTCGGCTCTCTTGCCCCTGGCGCC
Organism: uncultured Planctomycetota bacterium; assembly: GCA_964470215.1. Lineage (GTDB taxonomy): Bacteria > Planctomycetota > PUPC01 > DSUN01 > DSUN01 > CAYYCI01. The sequence continues at coordinate 1,307 of CAYYCI010000714.1, read as the reverse complement.
CAGGGCGCAATAGCAGGCCCGGCCGCCGCCGGCGTGGGTCGAGAGGAGCAATAAGAACGTGCCTTTGCCTCTGGATGGGAATTCGCGGACCTCGATCCCGGCCGACAGGCCGGCTGCCCGGAGGCGTCGGAGCGCCTGGTCGCGTTGGCGGTGTGCTATCGAGCGGGGCAGGCCGCTGATGCCCGAGATGCCCTCGAGGCGTTCCAACTCGCCTCGTTCGGTCAGCCTCAGGCCGGAGATGGACCGTGCCGGGACAATCTTCGCCCGGACCTCGCCTCCACCCTCGGGGTAGTACCCGGCCGATGCGAGCGTCAGTTCGACCTCGATGCCCAGGGTTCGCAAGAAGGGGGCCCACTGGCGCTCGAGGTAGTGGAAGGAAGGGCTGAAGGGGGCGTGGGTCCCTCCGCCGAGGGTGAGGACGGAGCGCGAGCCGGCCAGAGCGAGCGGAAGGTAGAGGGTGTGGAGAAGGAGGGCGGTTGAGCCTGCGGTGCCAATCTCGAGGCGATAGGAGCCGGGCTTGAGGTCCCGGGGGACGAAACGGAGGTTGGTCGAGCCAATGGTGGCGCCGTGGAGTTCGGCTCTGGAGAGTTTCGCGGCCGCCTTGACGCAAGCCAGGTGCTGTGGGCGGAGACCTGGTTTCTTGCGCCGTGCCCTGATGTTGAAAATCTCGAACGGCCGTCGGGTGATCACGGAGAGCGCGAGGGCGGAGCGGAGAATCTGTCCGCCGCCCTCTCCTTCGGAGCCATCGAGTCGGAGGAGCTCGGCCACCTCGTTGTCTCCTGGGTGGTGTCCGCGCTTCGGGGACAGGATGCGAGGATGGGGCGTCAGGTCGGCAGGCCGGCCTTTCGTGCGAACTGGCGCAGGAGCTCGGCCTGTTCGGTGGTGAGGTTCTTCGGGGCGGTCACTTTCACCCGGACGTAGTGGTCGCCACGCCCGCCACCTGGTTTTGGCGCGCCCTTGCCTCGCAGACGTAGTTTCGTGCCGCCGTTGGTTCCTGGTGGGATGCGGAGTTGGACGGTTCCATCGAGGGTCTTGACGGGCACGGTGGTGCCGAGGGCGGCCTGGACGATGTTGATCTGAACGTCGGAGAGGATGTCGTGGCCGTCGCGCTCGAAGAGCGGGTGTGGCTTGATCCTGACCTCGAGGATTCGGTCCCCGGGTGGTCCGCCTGCGATCCCTGGTTCGCCCTCGCCGCTGAGGCGGATTTTCGCCCCGTCGCGCACCCCGCGCGGTATCCTGACCGTGAGGTTGCGGGTTCGCAGGATCGAGCCCTGTCCCCGGCAGGCGGGACAAGGACTAGTGATGCG
>CAYYCI010000713.1:0-2145 GCA_964470215.1 uncultured Planctomycetota bacterium | reverse complement strand
CGACGACCGCTGGATGCCCTGCTGGATCACCCAGTTGGCCTACCTCGGCTACATAGACGTCATCACCGACTGGGAGGGGCGCCGTCCGCTCGACAGCGGCTTCGACCCCGAAGGGGCGACCAAGAAACTCCAGGAACAAGGCTCCGTCCTCTTCTGCCCGAACGATCCCTCGACGGGTAGCGAGGGCGGGCGTCCCGACGGCCTCAACTATAGCGACGGCGGGCTCATCAACCAGTTCCCGTTCGCCGACGTTGACCCCCACGAGGACGTCAATCCCGGCCCGAGTGTCTTCCTCGACCCCGACGACGACCCGGAAGACTACGACATCCTGCCCTGTAGTTACCTCTACGAATTCAACTGGGAGCCTTGTGACTGGCTCTACGAGACCGGCACCCTCGGCAGCCCGGCGGACAGGGAGTTCCGGGGTTGTAGCCCGGGGTGGGATGTCCTTCGGCTGAGCGATTTCAACCGCGACGGGGTCGTCTCGTGGTACGAGATCAAGCAGCGAACGATCATCGGCAAGGAGAGCATCGGCCTGAGGGCGTGGGGACAGCGCGTGCCCGTGCTTTCCTGCTACTGGCACGTGAACACCCCTCACCTCGAGGACCAGAGCAAGATCATCTACGCCACGGGGCTTGGCAACGTCTACGTGGGCTCGGTTCGCTGGGAACTCGACGAGGCCGCCCATTGAACCGACCCGAGCGGCCCGGCCCCGCCGCGCTGTCCCCGTGGCGCTGCTTTCCCCGTCGCGCGAAGACGCTCGCACGCCCCGCGCGCCTGCGAAAGGAGTTTGCGGCATGAGCCTCAGCCGTTGCGCTTTCCTCTTCGCCGTGTTGGCCGGCGCCCTGGCCACCGCCGGCACACCACAGAAACCCCCGCCGACCAAGCCCAAGGAGCAATCGCCCGAGAGCAAGGCCGAGCGGGCCGAGCGCCTGGCCGAACTCTACCAGCGCGCCGAGACCCTCTACGGCCAGAAGCGCTACCGCGAGGCCCAACGCCTCTACGCCCGCATCGCCCTCGAGGAACCCAACTACCGCCGCGTGGCCTCGCGCCTGAAGCGCATCCGAGAACTCCTCAAGGACGAGGAGGAACGCGAGCGCCAGGCGCGCATCGAGTCGCTCCTGGAGTTGGCCGACGCGCGCTTCCGGGCCGGGGACTACGAGGCCGCCGCGAAGACCTGCGAGGCCGTCCTGGCCATCGACCCCAAGAACCGCCGCGCCCAGCGCCGACTGGCCGAGGCCGCGGGAGAACTCGAGGTGCGACGCCGCGTCACCTCGATCGTCCTCGAGGACGAGGGGGCGCGACGCGAGGTCATTGCCCAGGCAAAGACCGCCGCCGGGAGCCAATCCCCGGAGGCCAAGCAGGCGGCGCCGGGAGTGCCGGTGACCAAGCCGGCGGCGAGCGCCCCCGGAGCCCCTCGACAACAGAAGCGACGAGTCGTCGGCCCTGGCGCCAACCTCGAGGTCGCGCCGAAAAACGGGGCCGACGTGGAGGGACGGCAGGCCCTGCGGCAGGCCTGGGACCTCTGTGAGCAAGCCAAACTGGCCGAAGACCCGCGACCTCTCCTCCACAGAGCCCTGGACCTCATCGCGCCCATCACCGCGACGAGCGAACACTCGCCGCGGCTGAAGGAGACCGCGGCCCTGCTCAGAAAGAGCATCGCCCGTCGCCTGGCCGAGGGCGGACGAGAACTCAGCCCCGGAGAACTCAAGCGCGCTCGCCTCTACCAGCGCTACCTCGCCGCGGAAGAGCTCTTCCGAAAGGCGCGCTACAAGGAGTGTGCCGACCTGACCGCCGAAATCCTCAAGGAAGACCCCGGCTTCGACCTCGCTCGCCAACTCGCCCACGAGGCGAAGATGAAGGCGATGGACATCGAGGTCGCCGACAAGGAACTCGACCACCGGTTGGCCGTCGAGCGTCAACTCGCCGAGTTCGAGGAGATGAGCGTCCCGCCCGAAAAGCCAGCACCCGTCAAGAGGCCCGCAACTGACCTCTCACACCCCACCTACGAGGTCACGAGCCCTGAACTCGAGGAGAAACTCAACCAGCGCGTGACAGTGAACCTCATCGAGGCCGACCTCGACTACCTCCTCGACCTCCTCTTCCGCTCCACCGGGGTCAACCTCATTTACAAGCCCGAAGACG
>CAYYCI010000712.1:0-2149 GCA_964470215.1 uncultured Planctomycetota bacterium | reverse complement strand
CGGGCGCTTGCCCGTGAGGACCGAGCGCCGCAAGGCCGCCGAGGCCGCCTCGACGGGATGGAGGAAGAGAACCTCGACCTGGGGCTTGCCCGCGCTCAGGACGGCCGAGATGCGAGTGAAGTAGTCGTTGAGTGGGCGGAGGTGTTCCCAGTAGGTCTGTTGGTAGTTCCAGTTTGGGGGATAGTCGCGCTTTCGCTTCCCCCGCATCGAGTACCAGGTCAGGTGTGGACAGAAGAAGGTGGCGCCGAGGACCAGGTCGTAGTCGCCGACCCACTTGAAGTCCTCGAAGGTGTTGGTGTGGTGGGAGACGCCGAAGATTTCGGTCAGGACGCCGCGCCGTCCGAGTTGCCGCGCGGCCGAACTGGCTTGTTTGACCGTCAGGAGCAGCGGATCGGTCTGGCGGCAGAGGTGATCGATCCCCGGGAGTTGCTGGTAGCGGTAGTGGGCCATGACGCCGCCGCAGTGGTTCAGGAGTTGGCCGCTGAGGCTGTCCTCGGCGTTGTAGTGGCCGGTGTGTTCGAGGTTGTTGCGTTCGCACCATTCGTAGAGCGGACGCGAGTAGTGTTGGCAGAAGGTGTGGAGATAGGTTCGATAGAGAAGCAGACGGACGCGCCTGGCCTCGGGGCCGTCGAAGAAGAGCAGCGGCAGGTCGTCCCAGAAGTCGCGGCCCGTTCGCTCGGCGTAGAGCGCCGGCAGCCCCTCGTACCACGGCACGGCGGTCGGGCGAGGGTAGAGTTGCGGCTCGTCGGTGAAGATGCCCGGGATGCGCTTGCCGAAGTGCTCGCCGAGGTGTTCGCGATAGACCTCGTGGGTGAGTTCGATGAATTTCCGCGTGACCTCGGGATGGAGCAAGTTGGAGTAGGACTCGCCGGACCACCAGCCGGTCCTGGCGGCGTAGAAGCGCTTGAAGACCAGCCGTTCGACATCAACGCACTGCTCGGCGGCTTCGGGCGGGATTCGCGTCCAGCGCACGAGCGTGGCTCCGCGGCGTTCCTCGATGACATACGCCACCTTCGGCACGCCGTCGGGCTCGGCCAGGGGGCTCTGGCCGGCGGGGACGAAGTCGGGCTCGAGGTATGCCTGGCGAAACTCGTCGCCGAGCGCGGCCACCTGGCCCCCCGCGTTCCCCGAGGGCCAGAGGTCCTCGTCGTAGAGCCAGAGGTAGCCGTCGCGGCGTTCGGCCACCTCGAGAGCGGCTCGCATGGCGGCGAACCACTCCTCGCCCAGGTAGTCGGTCGTGAGGCCGGCGCGGGAGTGGAAGAAGCCGCCGGAGAGGCCCTTGTCGATCATGTCGGCCATCTGGCGGGCGGTCTCCTCGGGGGTGATGCGGTCGTTGATTGCCCAGAAGGGGGCCGGTCGCAGGAGCGATGGAGGGTTCTGGAAGACCTCGAAGTTCATCGCCGTGTCCTTTCCTGCCAGATGGTCTCCATTGGCCAGATGTCGAGACACTCGACCCGGGCCTTCCCTCCTTCGGCAAAGAGCGCCACGCCGAGGGCGTCGCGCCGAGAGGGATAGACCCTCGTGGTGAGCGCGGCTCGTCCGTTGGCGAAGACCTCGATGACCGAGCGGTCGAGGAAGATGCGGAGGTCGAGTTTCTCGCCGCGGCGGAGCGCGAGCTTCCCGCCCGCGGTCTCCCTTCGCACTCCGCGAGTGCCCGTCGCCCTCTGGCGGACGACCTCGAGGCGGCGGCTGCGGCGGTCGAATGCTATTTCGGTCTCCCGGACGCCGCCCGGCGCCCGGCGGACCTTCAGCCCCACGCGGGCGGCTTTCGCCGGGTCAACGGAGGCTTGAATCTCGAGGCAGTCACCACGGACGCCCCGGAGCGCAGCGCCGTCGGCGCTCGCGATGGGCACGTCCTCGAGGTGCCAGCCGTCCTTCCGTAGCGCCGCGAGTTCAGGGGCGGGCTCCACCCCGAGCGTCAGGTCGTCGCGCAGGGTGAGCACGCGGGGCACGGTCATGCAACACGACCAGCCCGCCTCGGCGCACTGCTCCTTCGGCCTCGCCTCGGGGACCCAGCCCCACATTATCCTGCGGCCCTGTGGGTCGGCGAGGCAGTTGGGCGCGTAGAAGGTGTCGCCGAGGTCCATGCGGTGCCGGCCGCTCTCGGGCTCGAAGCGGCCCTTGCGATACGTTCCGGTCCAGTAGAGCA
>CAYYCI010000711.1:0-2150 GCA_964470215.1 uncultured Planctomycetota bacterium | reverse complement strand
CCCCCCACGGAATCTCCTCCCCGCGCGGCATCCCGTTGAAGAGCCACTGGACCGCCAGGTGGGTGTCGCTGGGCGCGAGCCACCGAGGCATCGTCCGAGTCATCCACTCTGCCCAGAAGTTCTCCGGCGAGACGTAGTAGAAGGGGGCCGAGATGTAACTGAGCAGGAACCCGATTATGCCCAGCGACGGGAAGATCGCCGCCACCATCCCCATCGAGAAGATGATGACCAGTTCCCAGCGCTCGAAGGCCCATCGCGGCCTGAGCGCGCGCAGGACCATGTTCACCGGAAAGACCAACAGGACGAAGGGCAGGAGGACGGCCACCGAGATGTAGCCGAACCGCATCCACAGGCCGCGCGAGACGTAGTAGCCGAACGGCTCCCACACATTGATGAGCGCGGCGAGGCCGGCCCCGACCAGGATCGCGCGAAAACGCCTCATCGGACCCTCGCGCCCAGAGAGTGTGCCGCCACATTGTAGCCCCGACCCCCGGCGGGTCAAAGACCCCTTCCGACGCCGGGAGACGGCCCCGGATTGTAGCCCATTGGCGGAAAGGCAACGACACTAGCCTTGACCAAACCCTTCCCCCCAGGGACCAATGCACTCAGACCACACCGGTCGCACACCTCTGAGTATGCCCTGCGTGGTAGCGCGCTGGGGCAGGACGGGCTCTGCCACGCTTTTTGCGCGGCAATTATTTGCCAGGCGAGAAGGAGAAAAATGCCCTGGCTGCCAGCAAAGTCCAATTCGCCGTCACGAAACGCCGTAGGCCTGGCGCCCCGCGCTCTCTCGGCAAAGCATTCTTCTCCTTCTCGCCTGCATTGGAGACCCACGGTGCAGAAAAGCGTGCCAGAGCCCGTCCCACCCCAGCCCCCCCGAGCGCTGACCTCGGGCTTCGGTCATTGATTGGTCTGGACGGTTGCCTGAAAGCGCTGGATGGTCTCGAAGTCGCGCACCCCCGAGGTGCAACCCACGGCCTGGATGCAGTGGGCCGCCACGGCATTGCCGAAGCGCGCGCTCTCGACCAGCGACCAGCCCCGAAGCCGCCCGGCCAGGAACCCCGCGACCCAGCAATCGCCCGCCCCCGCGGTGTCCACCACCTCGACCTTGTAACTCGGCACGTAGGCCTCCTCCCCCTCGCCACAGACGTAGCAGCCCCGCTCGGCCAGTTTGACCACCACGGTCGGGCAGCCGGCCTGGCGAATTCGGCGCGCGATCTCCGGAGGGTCGGATGTCCCGGTCACCCGCTCGGCCTCCTCGATGGAAGGGAGGAACATGTCCAGGTGGGGCAGGCAAGGGCCGACCGCCGGCATGTAGTCGGCCACGCGGTCGTTGAAGACCAGGTCCATGGAGGTCGTCACCCCGGCCTCGCGCGCCTTCTGGAGGATGTGGGCGGTCTGTTCGCCGTCGAGGGTGGGCATCACCATCGTGCCCGCCACGTGGAGAATCCGCGCCTTCGCCACGAACCCCATGTCCACGTCGTCCTCGCAAAAAGTCGCGTTGGCACCCATGGTGTGGAGGAAACGGCGCTGGCCATCCGAGCCGACGATCGCGAACGTGAAGGCGGTGTTCACCGAAGGGTCCACGACCACGCCGTCGGTGGCGACGTTGTTGTTGCGTAGGGTCTCGATGATGAACTGGCCGAAGATGTCGCGGCCGACCTTGCCGACGGCGCCTGTCTGAAGGCCCAGCCTGGCCATTGCGATGGCGGTGTTTGCCGCGCAGCCCCCGATGTGGAGTTCCATCTTGTCGAAGAGTTTCAGGCGGCCCTTCGGCGGAATCTCGTCTATCGGATACCCGAAGGTGTCGGCCACCAGAATGCCCAGGCAACACACCTCCATCGCTCTCTCCTCGCTCGATGCCTCGCGGGCAGAATCATAGCGCCGGCTCTGCGGACCTTCAACCGGCCAGGCAACTCTGGGAGAGCCGCCGCGTGGGCTTTGGCACGCTTTTGTGCACCGTGGGTTCCCAATGCAGGCGAGAAGGAAAAGAATGCTTCACCCAATCAACGCAAGGCGCCCCAACTACGGCGCTCGGGCCGACGAACGGTGTCGGCCGGCATCCAAGGCATTCTTTTCCTTCTCGCCTGGTAGCTGATTGCGGTGCAAAAAGCGTGCCAAAGCCAACTGCCCCACACGCATCGAGCGCT
>CAYYCI010000710.1:0-2154 GCA_964470215.1 uncultured Planctomycetota bacterium | reverse complement strand
CCCGAGAGCCAAGCGCGACTGGCGCGGCTGGCGCGTCTATCGAGAGGAGGACATAAAGGAGCTGATCGCATTCCACGAGACACTGCGGTAGTGGTGAGGCGCCACGGCGCGCCTCTGGGCAACCCCAGGGCGTCCTGCCAGGCAGGCAGGGCATTAGGGAGAAGAGCATGAGCGCGAGAAGCAGGTGGTTGGCGATGGCCTTGGCGGCCGCAATGGTGGTCCTGACCGGCTGCCCGAGCATCCAGTTTGAGGACATCGAGAAGGCGCAGACCCGCCATCAGTTGCGCGGCGAGGCCAAGCGCTTCGAGATGTTCAACGGCACCTACAGGATCGGCATCCCCGACGTCCTGACCATAAACGTTCCCGACCATCCCGACCTGAGTGGCTCGTTCGAGGTGCGGCCCGACGGCAACATCTCGTTCCCCCTCTTGCGCGACGTCTACGTCGAGGGCCTCACCCCGATGCAACTGAGCGACAGGCTGGCCAAGGACCTCGAACGCTACGTCCGCAAGGTCGAGGTCCTCGTCAGCGTCACGGGTCTCTACAGCAAGCACGTTTACGTTGGCGCGCGCTCGAGCGGGCGGATTCTGACCGTGCCGTTCACCGGGGATATGAGCGTCCTGGACCTCCTGGCGGCCAATGGCGGCATCAGCAAGCAGGGCTACTCGAGCCGCATCCGCCTGATCCGCGACGACCCCGATGGCACGAAAGTCTTCCGCATCCGCGCGGACAAGATAGTGCGCGGCGACCTGACCACGAACGTCCTCGTCAGGGAGAACGACTTCCTCTACATCCCGGCCACAATCGCGGCCGAGGTTGGCTACGTCGTGGACATCATCGTTTACCCGCTTCGCTCGGTCCTGTCCGGCGCCGCCTATGCGACCGAGGCGCCTTATGTCGGCCGCTACGCCGAGGAACGTGCTGAGAGGGGTTCGAGCTCCTACAGGACCTATTGAGCCGTTGGGGGCGGCCTGGCGGTCTCGGCAAGCGTGGCCGGTGCCCACTTCGGCCCGCAAGGAGTGCATAGGAAATGCCTGACACCCTTCAGAGGAAAACCCAGCAGTTCGACCTCTATCGCTACCTCCGGGTGGTCTGGCGGCGCAAGTGGCTGCTGATCATCCCGCTGGCGGTCTGCCTCCCGGTGGCCGTCTGGGTCGCCTACATCTACCCGACGGAGTATGAGTCGAAGGCGACCCTGGAGATCCAGGACAACCGCCCGCTTGCCGAGGCCGGCACCGTCCGACCCCGCCGCTATAGCGTCGACTACGCCATCATGTCCGTCAGGACACGCGCCCTCGGTTACAACACCATTCGCGAGATCGTCCTGAGCCGGCGGGTGGACTTCGGCCGCGAGATTGACCCCGACGACCGCCGCCAACTCGACCGCCTCTACCGCGAGGTGGTCCGCCGCACCCGCGTCAGAGCCCTGGGTCGCCAGCACATCCAGATAAGCCACCGCAGTACCAACCCGGAGCGCAACGCCGCCCTGGTCAACGAACTGGTCAAGAAGTTCGTCGGCGAGGACCGCCGCCTGGCGCAGGAGCGAGCCAAGGAGGACCTGAAATACTACCGCGACAAGCTGGCCGCGGCCAAGAGTTATCTGGCCGAGATTGACGGCCAACTCCGCGAGTTCTCTCAGGCTAATCCCTGGCTCGGCGACGACGTGGCCTCGATCAACAGCAAGTACCAGGATGCCGAGGAGGAAGAACAGAGCATCCGGCGCCAGATAGCCGCCGTCGAGGAAGAACTCGACGAACTCCGCAAGGCGCTGGCCAAGGAGAAGCCCGAGATAGTTGTCCAGCGCAAGGTCGAGGCCCCGCCCGAGGTGGTCGCCGCACGGGCGCAGTACGACCGCGCGCTCCAGGTCTTCAAGGCTGTCAACGACCGCTACACCCCCGCTCACCGCGAGTGGCAGAAGGCCAAGCGCCTCCTCGACGAGGCCAAGGCCCAGTTGGCCGCCGTCGGCGACCAGGGGGCCAGCGTCGTCGAGGAGACCGAGCCCAATCCCAGGTACGTGGCGCTCCAGACCGAAATCGCAAAGCACGAAAAGCAACTCGAAAAGCTCAACATCCTCAAACTCGACGCCAACAAGCGAGTGAGCGAACTCTACGTCCGACTGCGCAAGGCCCCGGAACTCCTCGCCGAGAAACGCGC
>CAYYCI010000709.1:0-2163 GCA_964470215.1 uncultured Planctomycetota bacterium | reverse complement strand
CACAGCCCCGGTCCCTTTCAAGGCTACGCGCGGGTTTCCTTCATACTCTCAGGCTGGAAAGCCTGTGCCACCGGGGTAAATGGCTGACGTGGGCGAGCGCTCCCAATTGCGCACAGGCTGGAAAGCCTGTGCCACCAGAGCGGTGGGAACCCTGAGACTATGGAGGAAGCCCATGGTTGGCCTCGAGGTAAACTTGGGCGCGCTGCCGTCCCGGGTTTCCTCATAGATGTGCCACCAGAGCGGCGGGAAGCCTGTGCCACCGGAGGAGTCGGTAGCCTGTGGTTCGTCCGTGCCTGTCCGTGTCGGTCCGTGTTCCCAGTGAGGCAGGGGGGAGATCAGCCGAAGCGGGCCTTGAGGAATCGCCCCGTGACCGAACGCTCGCAGGTCATGATGGCCTCGGGCGGTCCCTCGGCCACCAACTCGCCGCCCGCATCCCCACCCCCCGGGCCGAGGTCTATGACCCAATCGGCCTGGCTGATGACGTCGAGGTTGTGTTCGACGACCAGGACCGAGTGGCCGTCGTCCACCAGGCGCTGGAGGACGGCCATGAGGGTCTGGACGTCGGCCATGTGGAGGCCGACGGTCGGTTCGTTGAAGATGAAGAGGATGTGGGACTTTCGCCGCCGCCTGCGGTCGGCGAGGGTCTTGACCAGGTAGCCGGCGAGTTTCAGGCGCTGGGCCTCGCCGCCGCTGAGGCTCGAGGTGTTCTGGCCCAGGCGAAGGTAGCCCAGGCCCACCTCGGCGAGGGGACGCAACTTCGTGACGATGGCGGGGGTGTCCTCGAAGAACTCCATCGCCTCGCTGACCGTCATCGCCAGGACGTCCAGGATGCTCCGCCCGCGATGGGTGACCTCGAGGACCCGCTTCTGGAACCTGCGCCCGCCGCAGGCATCACACGTGACCTCGACATCGGCCAGGAATTGCATATCAATGGTCTGGATGCCCATCCCCTGGCACTTCTCGCAGCGGCCGCCTGGGACGTTGAACGAGAAGTGGGCGGGGGTGATGCCCAGGGTGCGGGCGCGGCGAGTGGCCGCGAAGATGCGGCGGATGTCGTCGTATGCCTTCGTGTAGGTCGCAGCGTTCGAGCGAGCGGAGCGACCCAGCGGCTTCTGGTCAACGAGGATGATGTCGTCGAGTTTATTCAACCCGGCTATCGAGCGACATTTCCCCGGCTCCGCTGCCAGGCCCTTGCGGGCGCGGTAGTTCTCGTAGAGGGTGAAGTTGACGAGGGTGGACTTCCCCGCGCCCGAAACCCCGGTGACGCAGGCGAGGACGCCGAGCGGGATGCGGACGGTGAGGTTCTTGAGATTGTGTTGGGCTGCGCCGCGGATGGTGATGAACTGGCGCGGCTTGCGGCCGCGATTGGGCCATCGGGCCGAGTGGCGATGCCGCAGGTAGTCGGCGGTCTGGCCCTCGCCGCGCTCGAGGAGTTCGCGCGGGGTGCCCTCGAAGACCACCTGGCCGCCGTGTTCCCCGGCCCCCGGCCCGAGGTCCACCACCCGGTCCGCGCCCTCGATGATCTCCGGCTCGTGCTCGACACACACCACCGTGTTGCCCTTGGCGGTCAGGGCGTGGAGGATGTCGAGCAGGCGGTGGGTGTCGGCGGCGTGGAGGCCGACCGTCGGCTCGTCGAGGACGTAGAGGGTGTTGGTAAGCGGGGAGCCGAGCGCGGAGGCCAGGTGGATGCGCTGGGCCTCGCCGCCGCTGAGGGTCCGTGTCTCGCGGCTCAGCGTCAGGTACGACAGGCCGACGTCCTCGAGGTACTTCAGGCGGCTGTGAATCTCCCTCAGGAGGGTGCGGGCGGCTTCCTGCTCGTGTGGGGAGAGGCGGAGTTTCTCGAAGAAGCGCTTCAACTGCGGGATGGGCAGCTCGAGGAGTTCGGTGAAGGTCCTGCCCCCGACCTTGACGAATTGGGCGTCGGGCTTCAGGCGAGACGCGCCGCACGCCGAACACGGAACGTAGCGGCGATAGCGCGCGATCATTATCCTGTGTTGAATCTTATACTTCTTCGACCCCAGCCACTCGAAGAACCCGCGAATCCCACAGAACTCCTCGTCGCCCTCGACAACCCAGCGCTTGTGGGCGGCCGAGAGTTTGCGGTAGGGCACGTCGGTCGGCACGCCCGCTCGCTTCGCCTCCGAGAGCATCCACTCGTGCATC
>CAYYCI010000708.1:0-2164 GCA_964470215.1 uncultured Planctomycetota bacterium | reverse complement strand
GCTCCGTGTGTGTGTGTCCGTGTCCGTCCGTGTCATTCCGCATGCTCGGCCTCCACTTTGGTCCTTGGTGCTTGTTTGTGATTTGGTGCTTGGGATTTGCCTGGCTGGGCACCGCGCGCTAGATTTGTGGCGGACCCGCATTCGAGGAGAACGGTCATGTCGGCACAATTGCCTACCCGGCGAAAGTTCCTCGCCGCCACCACCCTGACCGTCGTCGCACGAGAGGTGGTCGGCGCAACCAAGGACAACCCGCCCAGCGACAGGCTCAACATCGCGGGCATCGGCGTGGGGGGAATGGGCGCGGCGAATCTCCGCAACCTCGAACGCACCGACAACATCGTGGCCCTCTGCGACGTGGACCACAACTACGCCGCCCACACCTTCCGCCGATACCCCAAGGCCAGGGTCTTCTCCGACTATCGCCAGATGCTCGACAAACAGAAGGAGATCGAGGCCGTCGTCATCGCTACTCCGGACCACACCCACGCGGTAGTCACCCTGGCGGCCATGAAGGCGGGGAAACACGTCTACACCCAGAAGCCCCTGACCCACGACATCTACGAGGCGCGCATGCTGGCCGAGATGGCGCGCAAGACCAAAGTGGCCACCCAGATGGGCATCCAGGGCCACAGCGGCGAGGGCATACGGCTCATCCGGGAGTGGATCGCCGACGGCGCGATTGGCGAGGTCCGCGGGGTGGACGCCTGGTGCAGCCTCTCCTACTATCCCTGGGGCCACGCCAGTTGGTCGTCGCCTTACGGGCCGCGTCGGCCCAAGGACACCCCGCCGGTGCCGCCGAAACTCGACTGGGACCTCTGGATCGGCCCCGCGCCCTATCGGCCCTACCATCGCGCGTATCATCCCAGGACGTGGCGTTGCTGGCTGGATTTCGGCTCGGGGATGATGGGCGACCGCGGCGCCCACACCCTCGACCCCGTGGTCTTCGCCCTGGACCTGGGCGCGCCAACCTCCATCGAGGCAACCTCGCTCGGCCTCAACCCGGATAGCCATCCCATCGCCTCGATTGTCACCTACCGCTTCCCCGCGCGGGGGAAACTCCCGCCGGTGAAACTCACCTGGTACGAGGGCCTGCGCCCGCCGAGGCCGGCGGAACTCGAGGATGGCCGCATCCTCGGGGGGCGCGAGGGTGGCGCCCTCTTCAAGGGCACGAGGGGGAAGTTGATGTGTGGCGTCTATGGCGGCGGGCCGCGCCTGATCCCCGAGAGCGCCATGCGGGCATACAAACTCCCGCCGAAAACCATCCCGCGCGTCCGCGGCGGACACGAGCAAGACTGGGCGCGCGCGGCGAAGGCGGGCAAGAAAGCCGGCGCCTGTTTCGAGTACTCCGGCCCCCTGACCGAAATCTGCATCCTCGGAAGAGTCGCCCAACAGATGGATGCAAGAATCGAGTGGGACGCCGAGAACATGAAAGTCACAAACCTGCCGAAGGCCAACCGCCTCGTCCGCAAGGAATACCGCAAGGGCTGGAGCCTGTAGCGCCCGGCGCGGCCGCCTCGAGGCGGGCGTTGCCCGGCAGCCCCAGGTCTTGTAGGCGGGCCGTCTCGGCCCGCGTCTCGGGGGCTGTAGGGGCGCGGCACCGCCGTGCCCGCTTGAGCTTTGGCACGCTTTTGTGCACCGTGGGTTCCAGACGCAGGCGAGAAGGAAAAGAATGCTTTGCCCAGAGAGCGCAAGGCGTTCGCCCTGCGACGTTTCGGAACGAGGAGCCGGAATCGGCTGCCAGCCAGGCGGGTCTTTTCCTTCTTGCCTGGCAATTGATTGCGGTGCAAAAAGCGTGCCAAAGCCCACACGCCACGGCTCACGGTGACCTCGGGTTTCCCGATAGGTGTGCCACTGAAGTAAAGGGAACGCGCAATGAAGGTCCTCTTCATCGGGGGCACAGGGGAGATTTCGACCGCGTGTGTGTGGCGAAGCGTGGAGGTGGGCCACGAGGTGGCCGTTTTCAACCGCGGCCAGCGCGCCGAGGAACTGCCAGGCGAGGTGCGCCGCACCACGGGCGACATGTCCGATGACGGCGCCTACCGCGCGCTAGGCCAACAGCACTTCGACGTGGTGTGTCAATTCCTGGCCTACGAGATGCCCACGGTCGTCCGCGACGTCGAGGTCTTCGGCGGGCGCTGCGGACAATACATCTTCATCTCGACGG
>CAYYCI010000707.1:0-2172 GCA_964470215.1 uncultured Planctomycetota bacterium | reverse complement strand
GTGCGCCAGGCGTCGGGGCTGAGGCCGGCCTTGTGGGCACAACACGACGAGAGGAATTCCTCCTTGGTCATGTTGTGTTCGGTGGCGACCTGGGGCAGGTAGGTTCCAGCCCGGCCGCCGGGTCCTTGGACGTAGATTCCGTGGACGCCGAGTTGGATGTCGAGGGGGTTTTCGATTTTCTCCATGGGGGAGAGGACGGAGATTTCGACGGTGATCTGGGGGAGTTCCTGCGGGGTGATGGGGTTTGCGAAGAAGCGGAAGTCCTCGACGGCGGAGGAGCGTGCCATGTCGGCCACGACCTTCCAGAGCGGTTCGTCGGATGTGAAGCGGCCGATGCACCCTCGCAGGCGGCCTCGGTTCTTCAGCGTGACGAACGCTCCGCGCTTGACCTGGAGTTCGGGCTCTGTGACCTGGAACTGGGGCGGGGGCTGGCGGCGGACCGCGGCCTCCATGGACTGGCGCGCGATCTCGAGGAGGCGTCGGCGGGCCTGTGGGGAGAGCTCTGTGGCCATCCTGGACCCTCCTTGTCCGGGGGTCGTGGGGGACTGGCGTCGCGGTCAGTTGTCGGGTTGCTCGGCGTTCTCCGAGGGTTCTTCGTCCTCGGTTTCTTCTTTTTCGACGACGCGTCCGATCGCCACGAGGCGGTCGCCGTCGCCACAGGTGATGAGGCGCACTCCCATGGTGTTGCGGCCGATCGGTCTGGTGTGTGTGACGGGGAATCGGATGAGTTTTCCCTGCGCGGTGATGAGCATGACCTCGTCGTCGTCGCGGACGGTCAGTGCTCCGATGACCTTGCCATTGCGCTTGTTGGTCTTTATGTCAATGACGCCGTATCCGCCGCGACCCTGGCGGCGATACTCGTCGAATGCGGTGCGCTTTCCGAAGCCGTTTTCGCAGACGGTCAGGAGGGTGGCAGAGGGGTCTGCGACTGCCATGGCGACGACGGTGTCGCCCTTGCGCAGGCGGATGCCCCGGACGCCGCGGGCGGTTCTGCCCATGGGTCTGGCGTCGCGCTCGGAGAAGCGGATGGCCATGCCGTTCCGCGTGAGGAGAACGATGTCCTGGTCCCCTGTGGTGAGGCAGGCGCCGATGAGTTCGTCGCCGGGCCGCAGTCCGATGGCGATGATTCCGAACGAGCGCGGGTTGCTGAAGGCGCTGAGGGGGATTCTCTTGATGGTTCCTTTTTTCGTGGCGAAGACGACGAAGCGGTCGTCGAAATCGCGGACGGCTATGCAAGAGGCGACGCTTTCGCCTCGTTGGAGCGTGAGGAGATTGGCGATGGCGCGTCCCCGGGCGGTCCGACCGAGCTGGGGGATGTCGTAAACCTTCTTCCAGTAGACCTTGCCTCGGTTGGTGAAGCACAGGAGGTAGTCGTGGGTGGACGCGATGAAGAGGTTCTCGAGGAAGTCGTCGGCGGCGGTTCCGGCGGCGGTGATTCCCTTTCCGCCGCGTCCCTGGCTGCGATAGGTCTTGAGGGGCATGCGCTTGATGTAGCCGGCGTGGGTGAGGGTGACGGCGACGACCTCCTCGGCGATGAGGTCCTCGCGGTCGAACTCGGTGGCCTGGTCGGTGATCTCGGTGCGGCGCTCGTCGGCGTAGCGTTTCTTCAGCTCGAGGAGTTCTTCCTTTATCAGGTTCCGCACCAGTGCTTCACTGGCGAGGATGGCCTCGTACTCGGAGATTTTCTCCAGGAGTTGGCGATACTCTTCCTCGAGTTTGTGGCGCTCGAGGCCGGTCAGGCGCTGGAGACGCATCTCCAGGATCGCCGTTGCCTGGCGGTCGGTGAGATCGAATCGCTCGACGAGTTGGGCGTGGGCCGTCTGGACGTCGGGGGCCTTCTTTATCAGTTCGATGATCTCGTCAATGTGGGCGAGGGCAATGCGCAGGCCCTCGATGATGTGGGCGCGGTCCTGAGCACGCTTGAGCAGGAACGTGGCCCGCCGCCGTATCACTTCGACGCGGTGGGCGATGAAGCAATTGAGGAGTTCCTTGAGGTTGAGGGTTCGGGGGCGGTTGTCCACCAGAGCGATCATTATCATCGAGTGTGAGGCTTGGAGGGGGGTGTGTTGGTAGAGCTGGTTGAGGACGACGTGTTCATCGGCGTCGCGCTTGAGTTCGACGACGAGGCGCTGGCCGGTGTTTCCGCTCTCGTCGCGCATGTCGGCGATGCCG
>CAYYCI010000706.1:0-2180 GCA_964470215.1 uncultured Planctomycetota bacterium | reverse complement strand
TTCTGGTCGTAACCTGGACTCCGAACACTTCGGCCGAGATGCTGGCGGCCATCGCCAAGGGGGTGGACTTCGTCTGCACCGACCGCCCCGACGTCCTGCTTCGCGTCCTGGGACGATGAGCCCTGAAAGCCCAATGGAGCGGGCACGCGCCCTACTGCTTGTCGGGCCGACGGGCTCGGGGAAGAGCCCGGTCGGCATGCTCCTCGAAGGTCTCGGCCTGTTTCGCCACTTCGACTTCGGCGCCGAGTTGCGAGCGGCAGCCGAAGGCCAGCGCGGCCTACAGTCCGAGGATGTCGCGTTCGTCCGCCACCTGCTCGACAACCAACTCCTCTTGCCCGACGAGAGTTTCGATATCGCGCTGGGCCTTCTTGGCAACTTCCTGGCGAGAAGGCGTTTCGATCCCGGGCGCGAATGGCTAGTCCTCAACGGACTTCCGCGCCACGTTGGCCAGGCGCGCGACATCGCGCCCCTCGTGGCAATCAGCCACGTCTTCGTCCTGGAGTGCGACCAGGCGACCGTCCTCGAGCGGGTGAGGCGCCGGGTGCGCGGAGACGGCCTCGACCATTCGGCCCGACCCGACGACACCCCCGGAGCCGTCGCGCGCAAGCTCGCCATCTACGAGGCCGAGACCCTCCCGCTCGTGGCCCACTACCGCAGCCTCCGCGGGGTAGCAGTACACCACCTGAGGGTCGAGGCCGCAACCCCCGAGGACGAACTAGCGCGCCGGATTGCCGCTCTGATCCGCGGGCCAAGTGCAGGGGAGGACTGACGGCGCGTGTGTGGCACTTGACCCCGGCGCGCCCGGCCGCTTCACTCTAGCGGCGCACCATCACGAGACGAGGTGAGAGATGCCAACCGACCTCGAGGACTTCATCGCCACGACCGCCCACCGCCGACCTAGCCGCATCCTCTACCACGCGGGCTTCACCGAGGACCTGCGCCGCCGCGTGATAGAACACATCGGCACACCCGACATCGCCTCCCACTACGGCTTCTACGCCGTGGCCGGGCTTTCGCTTCGACGACCCGACGACCTCCCGCCCCTCGACTACTCCCGCTACTGGGAGGGCGTGGACCTCCCCGAGGGCACCACCTTCGACGGCCACGGCGTGGCCATGGTCCCGGCACACTTCTACCATTTCTGGGGCTACGTCTCCCCACTGCGAAACGCCACCAGCCTCGAAGACCTCGAGCACTATCCCCTCGAGGACTACTCCCGGTGGGACGCCTCCCACCTGGCGGCCGCCGCGGCCGAGGCCCACGCCCAGGGCAAGGTGGCCACAGGGTGGGTGGGCCACATGTACGAGACCGCCTGGCAGATTCGCGGCCTCGAGCAATTCCTCCTCGACACGGTCGAACGCCCCGCCTGGGCCGAGTGTCTCCTCGAGCGCCTCGCCGAACAAAACATGATAAAGGCCACGGCGTATGCCCGCGCAGGGGCCGACGTCATCCATTGCGGCGACGACGTCGCCAACCAGAAATCCCTCATGTTCTCCCCCGAGACCTGGCGCCGCCTCATCCACTCCCGATGGGCGCGGGTCTGGAGAGCCGTCAAGGAGATAAATCCCAGCGTCCGCATCTGGTACCACAGCGACGGCAACATCGCCCCCATCGTGGGCGAGTTGGTCGAAGCGGGCCTCGACATGCTCAACCCCCTCCAACCCGAATGCCTCGACCTCGACGCCATCCACCGCCGCTACGGCCGCCGCTTGACCTTCGACGGCTGCATCGGCACACAGTCCACAATGCCCTTCGGCACACCGGAGGACGTCCGCGCCAGGGTCAAGGAGGTCATCGAGAAATACGGGCGCAACGGCGGCCTGATCATCTCGCCCACCCACGTCCTCGAGCCGGAAGTGCCAGTCGAAAACATAGACGCGCTCTTCTCGGCCTGCCGCGACTTCGGCACCTTCGAGTAACCCATGAACCCTCTCATGCCGGCCTGGCCGGACCCTCCCGGGCCGCCGCGATTCCCTCATCGCTGGCCGCCGAGCAGGCCCTTGATGCACCTGTCCGTCTCTGGTAGAATGTGCGGTGGCAAGAGGCCCACCAGCACGGGTTCGCACCGATTGCCCCGGTTCGTCACGCCGCGGCCCGCCGAGGAGGGGGCCACATGGCGAAGCATCCAGCGCGGTGCCCGAAATGCGGCGTCATCCTCGAGGTGGACACCGCGGTCGACG
>CAYYCI010000705.1:0-2187 GCA_964470215.1 uncultured Planctomycetota bacterium | reverse complement strand
AGGGGTGACAAAGTCGCTGTGGCGTCAGGGGGTGAGAGAATCGCTGTGGCGTGACAGCGTCGCGTCGCGTGCTTGACTGGCATGGCCGCGGCCCTATAATTGGGCGAAGGCTCGACCGAGGGAATTTTTCGGAGGCAAAGCGATGGTGCGAAGGTTGATGGGCGTGGTAGTGGTCGCGATGTTGGCCAGCCTGTGGCTCGGCTGCGGCCAGGAGAAGGAGCCCGGGGCGGAAGGCAAGAAGAAGCTGACCTTCGCCGTCATCCCGAAGGCCGACGTCTTCACGTTCTGGCCGACGGTCCGCAAGGGAGCCGAGGCGGCCTGTAATGAGCTCGGGATCGAGATGATCTGGCGCGGCGCCAAGAACGAGACGTCGTACAAGGACGAGATCGAGATCGTGCAGACCATGGTCTCGCGGGGAGTTGACGGCATCGTCCTGGCGCCCCAGAGCGCCACCGCCCTGGTCAAGGTCGTGGAGGACGCCGCCGCGAAGGGCATACCCGTCGTCATCATTGATTCCGGCCTCAACTCCGACAAGCAGGTCTCGTTCGTCGCCACGGATAACTACAAGGGCGGGGTGATGGGCGCCGAGCGACTGGCCGAGATAATCGGCAAGAAGGGCAAGGTCGCCCTGGTGAAGAACATACCCGGGAGCGCTTCGACCGAAGCGCGTGAGAAAGGCTTCCGCGACACCATCGCCAAGTACCCCGACATCGAGCTCGTGGCCGAGCAATACGCAATGGGCACTCCCACGAAGGCCAACGAGGTGGTGACCACCGTCCTCGAGGCCCATCGCGACCTGGCCGGAATCTTCACCGCCAACGAGCCGGGCGCCATCGGCGCCCTCAACGCCGTCCGCAACGCAGGCCTCGCCGGCAAGGTGAAGATCGTCGGCTTCGACGCTTCCCCAACCCTCATCAAGGGCATTCGCGAGGGAACCCTCGACTCGACCGTCGTCCAGAATCCCTACGAGATGGGCTACCTCGGGGTCAAGACCCTGCACGACCACATCCAGGGCAAGGAAGTTCCTAAGGTTATCCGCACCTCACTGAGGTTGGTCACCCGCGAGAACCTCGACACCCCGGAGATTCAGAAACACCTCGAGGCCTACGGCGCCGCGGCCAAAGCCCAGTGAACACGGTCTAGCCCACGCTGTCCCAGGCGTCTCCCCCACCCCAGTGGGGCCGTGGCGGACTCTGGCGACAGCAGCGGATGGCGAGCCCGAGAGCGAGAGGCCACACCCGCCGATGTCAACCGCAGCCCCATCGCCGCCGCTCCTTGAGATGCGGGGCATTGACAAGTCCTTCCCGGGCGTCCACGCCCTGGACCATGTCGACTTCTCCCTGCGCGCCGGCGAAATCCACTGCCTGGTCGGAGAGAACGGCGCGGGCAAGTCCACCCTCATGAAGGTCCTCATGGGCGTCCATCGCCCCGATTCCGGCCAGATCCTCCTCGACGGGCGGCCAGTCACGATCGACTACCCCCACCAGGCGCTCGAGCTAGGCATCTCGATGGTCTTCCAGGAACTGAACCTCGTGCCCGTGCTCTCGGTGGCGGAGAACGTCTTCCTGGGGGTCGAGCCCCTTCTCTTCGGGCCCCTCGGGGTCGTGGATTGGCGGACCCTGCGCCGACGCACCGCCGAGGTGATCGAGCGGTTCGGCTTCCCCATCGAGCCCGGGGCCGTCGTCAGCCGCCTCTCCCGCGCAAAGCAACAACTCGTCGAGATAACCAAGGCCCTCGTCGGCCAGAGCCGCATCGTCATAATGGACGAGCCGACGGCCTCGCTGTCCCTTGAGGAGACCGAGCAGCTTTTCCAGATTCTCCGCCGCCTCCGCGACGAGGGCGTGGCGATCGTCTACATCTCTCATCGCCTCGAGGAACTCCGGCAGATCGGCGACCGCGTGACGGTGATGCGCGACGGCCGCAAGGTCTTCACAGGCCAGATCGCAACCACCACCCTCGACGAGATGATCCGCCACATGGTCGGCCGCAAACTGACCGACATGTACCCGAAGGAGACCGTGCCGGTCGGGCGCGAGCGCCTGCGGGTGGAGAACCTCACCGCACACGGCGGGCGAGTCCGCGACGTCTCCTTCAGCGTCCGGGCCGGCGAGATCGTCGGCATCGCGGGCCTCGTCGGCGCCGGCCGCACCGAACTGGCCGAGGCCCTCTTCGGGGTCGTCCCCCTCG
>CAYYCI010000704.1:0-2194 GCA_964470215.1 uncultured Planctomycetota bacterium | reverse complement strand
AGGCATTCTTTTCCTTCTCGCCTGGCAATTGTTTGCGGGGCAAAAAGCGTGCCAAAGCCCACACGCCCCGGCGCGCTGCCATCCCGGGATTCCTCATAGACGTGCCACCGGCGGTTATTCAACTTCCTTGCAAAGATCGGGGACTTTATTATACAATCCGCTCGTTCTCCATCAACGAATGCAGAGAGGTCGAGGTAATGGCGCTGATAACCGACGCATCACATGCCAGAGAGGTCATTGCCGAGGCGCGCGAGCGGGGCGTCGCCTTGATCAACCTCAATCCGGAAGGGCCTCGCGCGCTGGAGGCGTGTCTGCGCGCGGCGAAGGCGTTCGGCGAGAGGGTCGGGGCCGACGACATCCCGTTTTTCATCTCCCTTTGCGGCGTTTACGACCACCGCCCTCAGAGGACGCTCTACACGAGCCTCGGCGACCCGCTCTACGGGTTCGACTGTTGGATTTCAGATGTGGAGTTCTACACCGACCCCGAAGGCCCGTTCGGGCGGCTGCGGGTGATGACCCACCTCGACCACGGCCAGCCGGAGGGCGACGCGGACGTCCTCGAGGGCCGGGTGGAGAAGTTGGCCAGCGTGATGTTCGATGCCTCCACCCTGCCGCTCGAGGAGAACATCGCGGCGACCGCCCGCTACGTCGAGCGCTTCCGCGCCAAGACGGTCGTCGAGGGCGCGGTTGACGAGATATTCGAGACGGGCACGGGTGAACAGAAGAACCAGATAACGACGGTCGAGCAGGCCAGGCGATACATCAGCGAGACTGGTTGCGACCTGATCGTGCCGAACCTGGGCACCGAACACCGCGCCTCGGCCCGCGAACTCCGCTACCACGGCGACCGCGCCCGCCAGATCGCAGCCGCCGTGGGGAAGGTCATGGTCCTCCACGGCACCTCGAGCCTCTCGCCCGAGGACTTCCGCCACCTCAAGGACGACGGGATCATCAAGGTCAACATCTGGACTGCGATCGAGAAGGCGGGGGCACAGGCCGTGGCGCGAAACGTCCTGGCGAATCTCGGCAATATCTTCACCGAGGAGGAACTCCGCGAGATGGCCGACCGTGGAATGGTCGGGCCGCGGTACTTCCAACCCGACTACCGGGATCGGGTCTGTGGCGGGCGGCTGTATCCGAAACTCAACCAGTTCGCCGAGGTGGTCAGGCGGGATGCCTGGGTCGAGGGCGCCCAGGGATTGGTCGAGGAGTGCCTGGCCGACCTCGGCTACGAGGCATTCGCAAGATGAGCGAAGACGCCGAACCCGTCCCAGTCGTAACCACCCGAAGCAAGTTCACCCGCTTCCTGCTCACGGGGCTGGCCGTGCTTTTGCCGGTCTTCCTGACCGGCTACATCGTGTTCGTCCTCTACCGGTTCGTGGACACGAATCTGGGGCGTTGGATTGCCCTTCCGCTCTCGGAGGCGCTCGGGGAGCCGAAGCCGAGCCCGGCCACCAGGGTCGCGGGCGACATCCTGGCGGTGTTGCTGGTGTTGGGCCTCGCCATCTCGGCCGGGGCGCTGGCCGCCAGTTACATCGGCAGGAAGATCATCGGCGGCCTCCAGAACCTGTTGCTCAAGTTGCCGTTCGTGCGGGTCATCTTCCCATATGTCAAGCAAGTGACCGACTTCTTCCTGACGGAGCAAAAGCTCAGGTTCCGCAGCGTGGTGGCCGTGCCATATCCGCGCAGGGGCATCTACTCGCTGGGCTTCATCACGGGCGGGAGCATGCGGTCACTGAACGAGGCGGTCGGGGAGGAGGACATGGTGCACATTTTCATCCCGAGTTCTCCCACCCCGGTCACCGGCTACGTGATCTTCGTCCCGCGCCGCGAGGTGATCGAGTTGCCCGTGTCCGTGGACGAGGCATTGCGGTTCAGCATTTCGGGCGGTGTGTTGGTGCCGCCGCGGGAGCTCGTCGAGGCGGCACTGGCCGCCCGCGGCCAGGAAGAACTCCCTCCTCCTGAAGGCCCCGCCTGGGGGGAGGACGCCTAGCAACGTCCCCTTCTGCCCGTGCCTTTTCCCCGGCTGGGGCGCTTGTGCCGCCGCATTGTCGGTCGAGGCGGGTGTGGGTTTGGCGGGCCGAGACAGCCCGCCCACCTCCCATTGCCATGCGCCCAACCCCTGTAGGCGGGGCGTCTCGCCCCGCGTTGCACAGGCTGGAAAGCCTGTGCCACCATGAGATTTGCATTGGAG
>CAYYCI010000703.1:0-2196 GCA_964470215.1 uncultured Planctomycetota bacterium | reverse complement strand
AAGAAAAAGGCAGAATCCTCCGAGCAGAGCACGCTGGTCCACAACTTCCTCGATCCCTCGAGCCTCGAGCCTGACCAGGGTGGCCAGTACAGAGCCTCCTCCCCACCAGAGAGCTACATGACCAAGGCGCCATTCGACGGCGGACGCATCACCTCGGATGGGCTCATCCTCCGTGCCAACGACCACATCGACTTCGGCGCCGACTCGCCCCCCATCACCAACGGCCACGAGGACGGCGGCTTCGTCTCCTTCTGGTTCCGACCCGACGAGGCATTCGTCTCAGGCTCCGGCACGCGCACCCTCGTCACGGTCTTCGGCTCGGTCACCGACCAGGAAGACATCCGGCTCATGGCCGAGGGCAGCACCCTCAAACTCATCGTCCGAGCCAACAAGGAAGAAACCCACTCCGCCAATATCAAGTTCCGCACCGGCGATGAGCGCGAACACACCGACGCCAACTACAGCGACATCTCCGCCTGGCAGCCCGGAGAATGGCACCACATCGCATTCGCCTGGTACGAATGCGACGACTCCACCGCCACGGACGACGACGGCAGCGACGCGACCTCGAAGTTCGACGACGACGGCGGCGAGGCCAACCAGGAGCTCGACGACGAAGTCAAAGGCCGCCTCAGGCTCTGGGTGGACGGTAATGCATCCGACGCCAACGAGGTGTCCGCTTTCAACCTCACGCCCCCTGGCTCCGGGGCCAACATCCGCTTCGGCGACGGAATCAGCGGCACGATGCACGGCATCATCTTCGGCTCCCACTCCCACCCTAACCTCAACCTCTCCGACCCCAACGTCAACCTCATCCCCACCAATCCGCAGCGCTATGACGACACCGCCAACGAGGGCGTTTTCGAGTCCACCGCCATCACCCTCAACGTCCCCCAGGGCGGCGAGGACATCACGCTCGGGACCGTCAGTTGGACAGGTTGGCTCCCGTGGTGCGCTGACGGCGAGCGCTGGGACCAGACAAACTCGAAGTTCCCGATAAGAGTCGAGGTAGCCCTCGGCGCCACGCGGTCCGACTCCGTTCCGAAAGAAAACGCCAATTTCCAGTCACCGCTCGGAGGCGGCGGGCCACTTCGCAACGGCTCCGCGACCATCGAGAGCCAGACCGCCACATCCATCAAGTACAAGGTCTACCTCCGGCGCGACTTCGGCGAGGCCGCCGGCGGAACCGCCCCAGCCTCCAAGATCCTCGGGCGCCAGACGCCCTTCCTCGACGACATCACCATCACCTACCTCGGCCCCGTCGTCTTCTTCTTCTGGAGGTAACCCCGGGCCCGACATCTCGACCGGGGCGGGGTCTATAGCGCGTTTCCTGACACGGACGATCAAGGACAGACACGGAAGAACGCGGACCGGGATGCGGGGGCTCAGTGGTATTTCGCCCGCAGGGCGCGACCCAGCCGGGCGCTGCGGCACGCCAGGTCGAGGATGTGGATCGGTCGCCGGGCCCATTCGGGCGTGATGACCAGCGGCGCGCCCTTCACCAGGTGGTCGGCGATGTTCTGGTAGAACCGCCAGCCCTCGCTCCTGGGGTTGCGCCCACGGCGCACCACCGTCTCGTCCCCCTTCCGAGCGATAATCTCCCAGCCCCCGCCATCCATCATGTAAGTGCCGCGGCTCCCCGTTATCTCGAGTTGGCCGCGTTTGGGGTTGGAGTCCAGGTGGCTTATGCAGAGGGTCAGCCAGGCCCCGGTGTCGAAGCGGACCACTGCGAAAGCCTCGTCCTCGTTCGTGTCGTCCTTCCAGGCGGTCTGTGGTGCCCAGAAGCCGCTCTTGGCGAACCCGCTGACCTCGACAATCTTCCCGTCGAGCAACTGGAGCGCGTACTCGAGGAGGTGGACGCCCCAGTCGTAGAGGATGCCGCCGGAAATTGACTTGCTCGAACGCCACCAATCCCCGGGCTGGGCGTAGCCGCCCATGTGGGCCTCGATGCGGAAGACCTCGCCGATCATCCCCCGCTTCTTGATCCTCCGCACCGCCTCCATGATGCAGCCGTCCCAGTGGCGGTTGTGGTAGGTCGAGAGCAGGACGCGGCGTTTCTTGGCCTCGGCGATCATCGCGTCGCACTGGGCCGTCGTGATGGCCATGGGCTTTTCACACACCACGTGGCGCCCAGCGCGCAGGCACTGGAGAGCCAGCCGGGCGTGGGTGTTGTGGGGCGTGATGATCGCGAGCAGT
>CAYYCI010000702.1:0-2196 GCA_964470215.1 uncultured Planctomycetota bacterium | reverse complement strand
TGCTCGTGAGGGCCTCGGCGAGCGAGCGCCCGAATTGCCCCAGACCGAAGACCGCTACGCGTGGCATGGCTCGTTGCCTCCTCGCTCAGCCGACCATCACCCGCTCTTCGGGGTAGCGATAGGCCGCCGGGCGCGCCTCGCCCAGCAGCCACAGCGCCAGGGTCAGGGGCCCGAGGCGACCCGCGAACATCAACCCGGTGATGATCAGTCGGCCGGCAGTTGTGAGGTTCGGCGTGGCGCCGGCGGAGAGCCCCACCGTTCCGAACGCTGAAAAGGTCTCGAAGGCCAGAACCTGGAACGGCTGGCGCTCGACACACATCAACGCGATCATCGTCCCGATGACCAGGAACGCCGCCAGGACGACCAACGCCACCGCACGGCGGACCACCTCCGAGGGCACGGTCCGGCGGAAAAGTTCTACCTCCGGCCTGTGCCGCAGCGACGCGCGCATCGCCTGGACGAGGATCGCGAACGTCGTCGTCTTCACCCCGCCGCCCGTCGAGCCGGGCGATGCCCCGATGAACATCAGACACATCAACGCCACGAGCGCCGCCCCGCCCAGCCCGCCGATGTCCACCGTGTTGAAGCCCGCCGTCCTGGCGGTCACCGACTGGAAATAACACGCGAGAATCTTCTCCCGGGCCGACATCCCGGCCAGGCGACCGTTGGCCTCGGCCGCGTAGAAGAGGGCGCCGCCGACGATGATCAGCGCCAGCGAGGTCGTCAGGACCAGTTTCGTGTGGGTTCTCAG
Organism: uncultured Planctomycetota bacterium; assembly: GCA_964470215.1. Taxonomy (GTDB): domain Bacteria; phylum Planctomycetota; class PUPC01; order DSUN01; family DSUN01; genus CAYYCI01. Next base: position 1,445 of record CAYYCI010000702.1, on the reverse strand, counting down.
CCGCGGCGCCCGCCCGCCGGCTTGCTTCCGGCCGCTCAGGGTCGTCACGAGGTCCCTGAGCACCGGGAAACCCAGCCCCCCGACGATGATCAGCGCGGTCATCACGAGGTTCACCCACAGGTCGCCACGGTAGCGCATCATGCTGTCGCTGAAAAGCGAGAAGCCGGCGTTGCAGAACGCCGAGACCGAATGGAAGATTGCCTCGTAGACGGTCCGCAGCGAGTAGCCGCGCTGGGCGCCCAGACCGAAAAACAGCGCCACCGCCCCCGCAGTCTCCACCACCAGGGTCGCCGCGGCGATGAAGCGCACCAGCGAGAGAACCTCCTCGATGCTCTCCTGGTCGAGGACATCGCGCATGACGACCTCGCGCGACTTCGAGAGCCGCCGCCCCAGCGCCAGGACCAACGACACCGAGAAGGTCATTATTCCCAGCCCGCCCAATTGGATTAGCACGAGGATGACCAGTTGGCCGAAGAGGGTGAAGTCGCGCCCTGTGTCGCGGACTATCAGGCCGGTCACACAGGTGGCCGAGGTCGCCGTGAAGAGCGAATCCACGATGTTCAGCCCCCCGGGCCCGGGGGTGGCCACGGGCAGGGCGAGAAGAAGCGTCCCCACCGCGATTGCGGCTGCGAAACTCCCCACCAACATCCCCGCAGGCCGCAGCCGCAGGCGGCTCACCAGCCTGCGATAGAGAGCCGTCGTGCGAAAGGCCGAACCGGCAGCCAGCACCTCTCTTGCGAGGAACCACGCCCAGCCCCACCGCCCGGCGCCCGCTTCCACCGCCACCGCGCCGACCACCAGGAGGTCGAACCAGCGGGTGCGCAGGTGGCGAAGCCGCGCCGGGCTGAGCCACAGCCGCAGCGCCACATCCGCAACGAAGAAGACCACTAGCGCCAGATCGGCGATGGCGAAGAGGGCGGCGTGGCTCGCGCCCCAACGAGAACCGAATCGCGCCGCCGCGCCGACCGCCGTCGCCACGGCCGCCGCCGCGCCCAACGCCCCTAGTGCCCTCACCGCCAGTTCCCGCCTCGGGCCTTCGTTCTCGCCTCGTCGCGCGTCCATCCGAAAGCCAAAAACAACCCGGGGGAAGCAAAAGCGACAGACCAAGATTATATCCAACCCCCCACCCCGCGCAATCGCACGAGCGTCCAAGACCGCCAGGCGCACAGACCCCGCCCCGCGTTGGGGCTCGCCACAGAGGCACAGAGGGCACAGGGTGAGAGCGCGACGGAATGAACCGCGGAGCACGCGGAGATCGCGGAGAAACCGCCGAGAAGCGCGTGAATGCAACCGCAGATGAACGCAGATAAACGCAGCGTCGAAAGGCCACGGATTGAGCAGCCACCGATGAACACAGATGAACACGGATAGACCGTGACAGGTCCTCCCGCCCGGCCTTCTCCCCCACACGACCTCCTTGCTTGGATCGGACGATCCCTTCCCCG
>CAYYCI010000701.1:0-2203 GCA_964470215.1 uncultured Planctomycetota bacterium | reverse complement strand
CTCGTAGAGGTCTGGGGCGGGGCGGCCGCCTGGCTTCGGCCCGAGCGCCACAGTCTCGCCCACAGGGTAGAACGCCACGACGAGTGGCCTGACCGGCCGGCGGGCGAGGCGTCGCTCGAGTCTTGAGCGCACCTCCCACGGCAGAGCTCGCGCAACGCGACGGTCGAGGCTGGCGCAGCGGCGTAGCCACCGAAAGAGCGGAGGGCCGACCACCTCGTGCCAGTAGGTCGTCTCGAAGCCGAGTTTCTCGGCTCCCCATAGGCCGCCGACCAGGGCGTTGTAGTAAGACAACTCGTATGGGTGAAACCACAAGACGCCGGCGAATTGGCTCAGGAAGAAGACGGCGGAGAGCAGGAGCGGTCTCCAGGGGCGCTTGCGCCAGCGCCTGGCCACCCAGTCCCAACAGCGCGTTCCGCCAATCCCCGCCAGCAACGCCACGAATGGAAAGGCGGGCAGGAAGAGCCTCACGCCGTCGTACTTCGGAACGCCCGGCACCGCAAACACCCCGAGCGCGACGACGAGGTTGACGATCAGGAACGCCTGGCGGTCGTCGCGGAGAAACGATCTGGCCGCGCCCACCAGGCCGAGCAAAGCGATGAACAAGACGCCCACAGGCACGGTAACCGCCGCCATCACCAGCGGGTAGTGCCACGGGGCCGCCTTGTCGTCCCAGATGGCCCCGAGGTATTTCACCGGGATTGAAACTCGCCAGCTGGGTCTCAGGTAGGCGAGGAGCCTGGCCGGAACGTCGGGCCACAACCACGGCCAACCTGCGACGAAGACGACGAGTCCCAGCCCCAGGGTCCAAAGCAGCGGGATGAGCGCCCGCTTGCGATGGAACCACAGCCCCCAGCCGAGCAGCACCAGCGGGAGGAAAACGGCGTTTATCTTCGTCAGGAGCGCCAAACCGAAACACACGCCCGCCAGTGCAGCGGCGCGATGGGAGCCGCGCTCGATGGCGCGGGCGAAAGCCGCCACGGCGAGGAACCAGGCGAAGGCCATTGGGACGTCAAGCGCGGCGAGGTGGGCGTGGCCGAAGACCCGGGGCATACACACCAGGCTAGCGGCCGCCATCGCGGCCGTCAGGCCGCCGAACTGGCGCCAGCCGAACGCGAAGACCATCTCGACCAGAAACCCGAAGACCGCCGCGACAACCAACCGCGAGGCCATCACGGGCGAGCCACCCAGGACCAACTGGGAGAAGCCCATCAGCAACTTCGCAAGTGGCGGATGCTCGTGGTTCGGGGCCCAGAAGCGGTCTATGTCCGAACGGCTGAACGGCGCCGATGGCAGGTGGGCGAACCAGCGCGCGTAGGACCAGCCGGGGAAGATAGAGGAAGGCTCGTCCCAGGCGATGCCCGGGTCATCGAGGGTGACGGCGACCAGGCAGAACGCGACGGCGAAAACACCGACGCACGCCACGCGTCGCTGTCGTTCGGCCTTTCTCGCGCCTCGTCGCGCCATGGCGCCCTCATTTCATCCGAGGGTTGGGAGTTGCCCGACAGAGTATCGCCCGGGCGCGGAGGTGTCAACGCGCCCGGCACAGGGTGGCGGCCCTGGAGCCGAGCCCTCGACCCGGGAGCCTTCTCGCGCGCAGGGGTCTGGTGGGAACGAGCTCCCTATCCGGTGCGTGGGGCGGGGGCTTTCTCGCCGTGGCCCTCCTTGTAGGTCAGGCGAGGTTCCTCGATGAGGACCCTTTTGTATGGCAGGACCGACTCGGTCAGCCAGACGTTTCCGCCGATGACCGAGTCGTGGCCGATGACGGTCTGGCCGCCGAGGATTGTCGCACTGGGATAGACGGTCACGGGGTTCTCGAGAGAGCGGATGACCTCTGGCTTCGAGGGGAGGGCAGCGCCCCCCAGGTGGCTGATGATGTTTTGTTGGTTACAGGTCTTGACGATGGCATGTGCTATGGCCGGCAGTTCGCCTACCCTGCGGAGTTCCTCGCGCATTGCTCCGACCTCGGTCACGTCTCAGCCGGCCCTGCTAGGCTGGGATAAACCCCTTCTCCCACTCCCGCCGCACCATGTCAACCACTCGCCCCGCGCAGAAACGTTGTGCCAAAGCCCACATCTCCAGCCTCCTTCAGGACCACACGCGCGGCTTCCTTCATAATCTGAGGCTTTCCAGCCTGGGTGTAGTCTCCTCGGTGGCACAGGCTTTCCAGCCTGTGCCCGGACGCGGGGCGGGACGCCCGGCCTAC
>CAYYCI010000700.1:0-2205 GCA_964470215.1 uncultured Planctomycetota bacterium | reverse complement strand
GTGGCCTCCCCCCAGCGGGGGGACGGGAGGGGGGGGATGACACAATCCCTGTGGCCTAAGGGTGACATTTTCCCTGTGGCATGACAGCCCGAATCGTCGGGGCCAGCGGTGTGCGGCGCCGCACACGCGCTCTGAAGAGGGTTTGGAGTGGACCGACACGGACGGACACGGACCCGCACGGACGGCTGGGAAGGGCAGCGCCGCCGGCGGTTTTCCGCGACGGGGAGCCTTTCGAGAGACGGTCTCCTGCGGGCGAGGCTACGACCAGGCGGGCGCCGGGACTTGCCCCGGCCGGGCCCCGGTACCCGGACCGTCGGCGGCCTGGCCGGGGGAGGGGGGTGTCGGGTCGGCCGCTGCTTTTTCGCTTCGCGCCGGGCCCAGTGGTCGCGCGCGAGCGCGCGACCCATTGGGAGTACAGCGCTCTACTCGACGGCCGCGCGTTGCCCCGGACATCGCGCCTTGGGAGGATGGATGGTCGCTGCGGGGCAGGGGAACGGGAAAGAAAGGGGCGGGCCGACAGCCCGGAACCTTACTCGAGGGGCCGGATGCTATCCACGGCGTGTTTGAGGATGATGACCTTCCCCTCGTCGGTTTCGACCAGGCAGTTGTAGCGGTCGTGCTCGACGAAGGTGCCGGTGAGTTTTTGTCCATCGCGGAGGTGGAAAGTCGCCTTCTTGCCGAGGTAGCGGTTGAGTATGTCGGCGGCGTTGGGCCCGGGCAGGAGGGCCTTGATGCGCTTGCGGCAGTTCTCGACTTGCTTCTTGAGTTGGGCTATTTCGTCTTCGAAGACCTTCAGGGCGGCCTGCATGCCCACGGCGAACCTCCTTGCAGAACTCCGGGGGAAGCATTCTAACAGAGGCGCCGGTCGCTTGCAAGCAGGAATCGGGCTAGAGGCCCTTGAGGGCGGTGCTGACGGAGCGTTTCTCGATCTCGGCGGCGGTGACCTCGCGGCCGAGTTTCTGGGACAGGTAGATGCCCTCGCTTATTTTCATGGTGTTCAGCGCGATCGCGGCGGTATCAATCAGCGGCACGCGGCCCATCAGCGCCGCGATCCAGTGGTGTTGAGGACTGTCATAGGCGTCGGTGTCGGGGATGCAGCGGTGCCAGCGGACATTCGTCCCCTCGAGGTCGAAGGTGCCGTCCATTGGCATGTCGACCAGGGTGGTGAAGAAGCCGAAAGGTGAGAGTTTGATGCCGCCCTTCGAGCCGGCGATCAGCGGGCTCTCGCCGCCGTTGGAGTGGATTGCCCAGGATTCCTCGATGTAGAGGCTGATCCCGCCGGCGAGGCGGACGAATCCCAGGCCGAGTTCCTCGACTTCCCACGGGCCGTTCTTGCGGCGGTCGTCGTACATGTCGAGTTCGGAGTATGTGGCGCCGCTGACCGTCCTCACGCGCGGGTTGCCGAGGAGGTAGAGGATGTTTGCGATGTGGTAAACGCCCATGTCGTAGAGCGCGCCGCCCTGAGCCATCTTCTTCTGGACGAATGCCGCCGAGCCGTACCCGTCCACATAGGGGCGTCCACGTCGGCGGAAGCCGTAGCTCTTGGCGTAGTAGATCCTGCCCAAGTAGCCTTCGTCAATGAGGCGTTTGGCCGCTTTGGTGGGCATGGAGAAAAGCGTGCCCAGTTGGACGCTCAGCTTGCGTCGCTTGCGCTTTGCCGTCTGGTACATTGCCTTCGCGTCGGCGTAGGAGCCGGCCATTGGCTTCTCGCAATAGACGTGTTTGCCCGCCTCGAGGGCCGCGATGGTCACGGGCGCGTGGAGGTTGTTGTGCAGGCAAACGTCCACCGCCTCGATTTCATCCATCTTGAGCAGGTCGCGGAACTTGGTGAGGACGTGGGGGATGCCGTACTCGTCGGCCACCCGATGGGCTTCTGCCTCGTTGATGTCGGCAACGGCCACGATCTCGCAGTCGGGGATGTTCTGGTAGTTTCGGATGTGGGCCTTGCCGATCTGGCCCGTGCCGATGATCCCGACCTTGACCTTTCGTTTTCTCCTTGCCACCGCCGTTCTCCTCAGAAGGTTGCGAAGCGTTCGTGCACAACGCGTCGAGAGCATAGCACCTACGCCCTTTTTTTCAACCAAGACGTCCGGTCCTGACAGGAGATGGGTTCTCTAGCTGTGGGCGGCCTCTGCGCCCTGTCGCTGGGCATTGAGGGCGACGGAAGGGCGCGATTCCTTTTGACCGAAGGAGCGGGCGGGGCTA
>CAYYCI010000699.1:0-2212 GCA_964470215.1 uncultured Planctomycetota bacterium | reverse complement strand
AAGGCATTCTTTTCCTTCTCGCCTGGCAGTTGATTGCGGTGCAAAAAGCGTGCCGAAGCCCACACCCCCCCCGGCGCACTGACCTCTCGGGTTTCCTCATAGATGTGCCACCGATGTGCATTGGAACGGCGGCAAAGCGCCTGTCGTAGGGGCACGGCAGTGCCGTGCCCGCCTACGGGTTCTCTCGCGGGGGCTTGCCGAGGAGGAAGAAGGCGGGAGCGCCGAAAAGCCCGGATGCCGTGGCGACCGCGAACCACAGGAGCGAGAGCGCCACGGCGTCCGCTCGGCTCACTCCACGCGTGGCCAGAAGCAGAACCCAACACACCTCCCTGACACCAAGCCCCGAGATGGTTATGGGCACCATCGAAATCAGGACGCTGACCGGCGCCGCGATGAGGAAAAACTCCGGCTCGATCTCCATCCCGAGACCTCGCGCCACCAGGAAGTAGATGGCGATCATCATGAACTGTCCGATGAACGAAATAGTCACGGCAACGGCGACGATGCTCATGCGCTGGCGATAGAATGCCATGGCCTCCTCGAGGCGGACGGCCATTCTGTGGAGTTTTCGCAGGCGGAGGTTGGCGGTGAACTTCCTGGCCAGGCGGTAGACCCACGGGGCGAAGAAGAGCAGCAGCGCGGCGACCACACATCCCGAGGCCCACACGACCGACCAGACGACGGCGTGGGTGAGTTCTGCGGCGCCGAAGGCCAGACCCGCGAGCGCGATGACGACCAGTGCGCCCATGCCCATCGCCCGCTCGGTGAGGGTGGCGGCGGCGGCGCGCTCGAAGTGGCCGGTTTCGCGGAACAGGTAGCCTACCCGCACCGCGTCGCCGCCGACGATGGTCGGCAGCGCGGTGTTGAAGAACATGCCAATGAAGTAGATGGCGAGCACCCGAAGGTACGCCACCGAGAGTTCGGCGGCGTGGAGCAGGAGTTTCAGTCGCAGGGCCTTGAGGGCCTGCATGAGGCAGTAGGCGCCCACGGCGGCCAGGAAGACCATTGGCGGGAATTGGCGAAGGGCGTCCAAGACATTGCGCCCGCCGACCTTGTGGATGACGACGGCGAGGATGACGGCCGCGACGACGGCCTTGAGCGCCGTGGCTGCCCACTTGCGGCGTTTCGATTTTGGGGTGCTGGGGGGCTGTTCACCCACCGGCCGCCCCCTGGCGGTGGATGCGGCGGATGCGATAGACCTTGCGCTCCTGGGCGAGGTTGAAGCGTCGAACGCCCCAGGCTCCGACCCCTGCGACGATGGCCACCAGCGCGCCTCCGAGCCCGAGGGCGACCCGAAGCCAGGTGGTGAGGGGGGCCGCGATGCCGACGACGAGCGCCGCCAGGCCGGCCGCGCAGACCACGGGGAGCACCCTGGCGTAGAGGCGCGGGTTGCGGTTGATGAAGCGGATGGCGGTCAGGTCGCGGAGGACCTCGAAGGTGCGGGAGAGGCCATAGTGTGAGCGGCCGTGGACGCGCGCTCGGTCTTCTGTCCGGACCTCGGCGACCTCGCTGCCCCTGACCCCGAAGACGGCGGGGATGAAGCGCTGGAAGCCCCTCGGGACGTTCTTGCCCGCGACGACCTCGCGGCGGTATGCCTTGAGGCCGCAGCCGGTGTCGTGGACGGGCACTCCCGAGACCCTGGCGATGAGCCAGTTGCCGACGACGGATGGCAGGCGCCTGGTGAGGAAGGCTTCCTTTCGGGCCTTGCGCCAACCGCTGACGGCCTTGTAGCCCGCCTCGAGGCGGTCGAGGAGGCGGGGGATGTCGGCGGGGTTGTTCTGGAGGTCGCCATCCATCGTGATGACGACGCTGCCGCGTGCGGCGGCGTAGCCGGCCGAGAGTGCTCCTGCCTCGCCGAAGTTGCCGTCGAGTTCGACTGCGGCGAAGCGCGGGTCCTCGGCCACGACCTCGAGCATCCGGTCGAGGGTGGCGTCGGTGCTGCCGTCGTTGACGAAGACGATCTCGTAGGAGCGCCCGAGGGAGCGGAGGACGGCGCTGACCTCCTCGTAGAGGGGGCGGACGTTGCCTTCCTCGTTGTGCATCGGGACGACGACCGATATTTCCGGTGCTTCCATTCTAGGCGAAGAATGCCTTGATGTTTTCGACGACGTAGTCGAGTTGCTCGTCGGTCAGTTCGGGGTAGAGGGGGAGGGCGAGTATCTCGCCGCAGACCTTCTCGGCCACCGGGAGAGAGGGTTCGGTGCCCCAGATT
>CAYYCI010000698.1:0-2213 GCA_964470215.1 uncultured Planctomycetota bacterium | reverse complement strand
TGGCCAGGTGCAATAATCGCCGACGCCGACGACGCATCCCCCCGCGCCGATGGCGTAGAGGCTCTCGACGACGCTGGGGGCCGTGGCGACTATCCGCCGAGCCACGAAGTCGAGTTCAGGCCCCACTGGCACCGCAGCGCCCGGCCCCGCGCCCTCGAGGCCAAAGGCCAACGCCAGACCCACACCGAAGAGAATCAGGATGATCAGCGGCTTGCGCATGGCGGCTCCGCGCGGGAACGGCTACTTCTCGATGCCCCTGCGAGCCTTCACCCCGGAGTCGAAGTAGTGTTTTATCGCCCTGACCTCCGAGACGAGGTCGGCAGCCTCGATGATCTCGGCTGGCGCCCACGCGCCTGTCAGCACCAACTCGACATTCGCAGGCCTGGCCCGGATGAAATCCAAAACCTCCTCCACTGCCAGCAGCCCGAAGCCCAGAGCGACGTTCACCTCATCGAGCACGACGATGTCATAGTCGCCGGAGAGCATGGCCGCCCGGGCCTCCGCCAGTCCCTCGCGGGCGCGCTCAACCTCGCCGGGGTCGGGGGGCTGACCAGGCCTGAGGAACGAACCGCTCCCATAGGTCTCGATGACCAGGAGACCGGGGAAACGCGCCGCCGTCTTGTGTTCGCCGCTGGCGGCCGTCTTGAGGAACTGGCCGATGTAGGTTTTCAGTCCGTGGCCCGCTGCCCTCAGGGCGAGGCCGAGCGCCATGGTGGTCTTGCCCTTCCCTGTGCCGGTGTAAACCTGAACGAAGCCTCGCTCGAGGCGGCCCATGGGCCGAGGCTCCGGCTCCTAGAGTCTTCCCTCGCGGAAGGCGGATATGTAGTTCATGCAGAACTCGTCGAGTCCCAGGACGGCCCGCGCGGCCAGGAGCGTGGCCATCATGCCCCCTTCGCAGGGGTCAATGATGAGGCCATCGGCCCCGGCTGCGATCAGCATTGCCAGGAACGCCCGATTGAGGTGGTTGCGGACGGGCAGCCCGAAGGAGATGTTCGAGAGGCCGAGGGCGACGTGGGCGTCGGGGAACTCTCGGCGGGTGGCGCTGATCGCGGCCAGGATGTGGGCGGCCTGGCCGGGGTTCGTGGAGGCCGGTCGCACGAGGTGGTCGAAGTAGGCGCGATGGAGTTCTACCCCCGCCTTGTCCAGCCGCTCGGCCAACTTGCGGGTGATGGTCAGCCGCCCGTCGAGGTCCTCCGGCATCCCCCCATCGTCCATCGTCAGCGCCACCACCCCGGTGCCGAACTCGCAGACGAGGGGCGCGACGGCCTCGAAGCGCTCGTTCTCGGCAGTGATCGAATTGATGATGGTGCCCGGACGATTGCATCGGGTCAGCCCCTCGCGGAGGGCTTCGGGATTGGCCGAGTCGAAGCAAAGCGGCAGGTTCGTGGCCTCGGCCACGACCTCGGTCAGCCAGGCCATGTCCTCGGCCTCGCGGGCGGGGTCCGCGCCGGCGTTCACGTCAATGTGGGTCGCGCCCGCCGTCTCCTGACGTTGGGCCTCGCGACGGATGAAATCCGCGTCCCGCGCGAACACCCGCTCGCGGATGCGCTTGCGGGTCATGTTGATCCGCTCCCCGATCACGGTGAACTCAGCGCTCATCTTGCCTCCTGAGAAGCCTCCTCGTGGACGCGGGGCATTCTAGCGCCGCGGCCCGATCGCTTCAACAACAGAGCGAGCGGGACTGATGCGTAGCGCGGTGCGTGCCGTTCGAGTGCCGCGCATCGGGCGAAAGGGGGAGGCGATGCGCCGAGCCTGGGAGGTCGGGAGACCGAAGGAGGCGATTCTGCGAAACAAAGCCATTTGTCCTCCACCCAGAGGGCGAGAACTGGCTATCCACGAAGGACACCAAGACCGCCAAGGGGATCAGTTGGGAGTTGTCGCCGAGGCCTTCATGCGACGCGTGTGTTGTCGTGCTCGATGCTTAGGGCAAGGGGTTCGCGCGGCGGGACACCCCGCCCACAAGAGGGCGACCCGCTGCGAGGGGAAGCACCAGGCTCCAAATCCCAATTCACAAACAAGAACCAAATCCCAAGATCGAATCTCTAAACTTCGGGCTGCAAGCCGGCTCGTCGCGGGAGTTTGGTCGCTGGGACCTGGGCTGGGGGCAAATCGCGGGAAGCTGGTTCGCCGCCTGAAGGCGGGACTACAAGCAGCCGCAGCTCCAGTTCGTAGTTCCGCCTTCAGGCGGCCTCGCTGGCTACTCGCCACTCGTG
>CAYYCI010000697.1:0-2231 GCA_964470215.1 uncultured Planctomycetota bacterium | reverse complement strand
GGCGCGTCCACATGATCAGAGTGTTCACCACGTCCACACACAGGAAATTGCCGACGAAGAATAGAAGGACGGGGCGGTCGTGGGCGATCTCGCGCACCGTGGCCAGCAGCTCGCGGAAGCGCTCGGCCACCAGCGAGCGGCTCAGGCGCACGCCCTCCCGCGGCCTCGGCCCGCGGACCACGAGGAAGAACGGCAGCGCGCCCAGGAAGAAGGCCCCGCCCGCCAGGACGAACGCCACGCGCATCGCTCCGCTCGACTTGACGGCGAAGAGCGCGATCGGCAGCGCGACCACAACACCCAGATAGCCAAGCCCCACCCCCAGCCCCGAGACGAACCCCTGCCTGGGCGGCGAGGCCACCGAGGGGAGGAGGCTGTTGTAGAAGACCAGCGAGCCCTGGTAGGTGAGATTGGCGAGACCAAAGAGCACGAGCGCCCCCAGGACGACCCACGCGGGTGCGAGCACTCCCTGCTCGGGGTCATAGGCCGCGTCGTTGGCCCACAGGCCAATGCCCGCCGTGGCAGCGCAACACGCGACGGTTAGCCACCACAGGTAGCGCTTCCCCCGCCCGGTGGCGTCGGCTATCGCGCCAGCGACGGGAACGACCAGACCGGCCAGGACCATCGAGGTCGTCTGGGCGAGGCCCGTGTAGAGGTCGCGGCCCGCCAGCCTCGCCATGAACTTCGGGAAGAACGCCGTCACCACGATGGCCGAATAGATCGTGTTGGCGAAGTCATACATCGCCCAACTGACGACCGGTAGCGGGCGGTCGGTCTGAGAAGACTCGCCGCGCTCGGTCTCGCTGGGCATTGGTCATTGGCCTCGTGGTGGGAAACGGCTCAGAAGCCCCTCGGCCGCCTCGAGGACCATCTCGGGCGTGATCAGGGTCATGCAGCGGTGGTCGGTCGTGCAGACCTTCTTCTGACACGGCCCGCAATCAACATCCACCCGCACTATCACCTGTCGCTCGAGGTTCACGTTGGTATAGAGAGGGCTTGTGGAGCCCATGATGCACACGAGCGGCACCTCGAAGGCCACGGCGTAGTGGCGGGCGCCGGTGTCGTTGGTCACCAGGAGGCCGCAGCGGCGCATCAGGGGCTTGAGGACGTCGAGGTCCAGGTCGCCCGGCCCCGGGAGGATGGGCGGGTTTGTCATTGCCTCGGCGACGGCCTTGAGGATCGGCCTCTCGCTGGGTGCGCCGAAGAGGATGATGCGCGCGCGGTGGCGTTCCGCAAGGGCGTCGGCCACGGCGGCGAAGCGCTCGGGGAGCCAGAGCTTCGAACTGCCGAAAGCGCCCCCCGGGTTGATCCCGATGAGAAGGTCCTCGGGGCCGATGGCCCATTTCTCCAGCAGCGCGTCGGCCCGGCGCTGGCATTCGAGAGTGATGAAAAGCTCCTCGCGCTGCGAGAGGTCCTCGCAGCCGACCGCCTGGCACAGTCTCAGGTAGTAATCCACCATATTCTGAGGCGAGAAGCGACCGTTCTCGTCGCGGGGCGCGGGGATGGGGTCGGTCAGCAGTGGGCCGCGGCGACGCCGCTCGTAGCCCACCCGGCGCCGAACGCCCCCGAGCCAGAACTCGAGCGCCGCGCGGAAGGAATTTGGCAGGATGAGGCCCAGGTCGAACCGCCCGCGGCGCAGGCGCGCGACCAGCGCCGCGAAGTTCTTCGCCCCGCGGTCCTCGACCGCAATAACTTCGTCAAACCACGAGGCGCCGCGCAGGATCGGCTCGACATAGGGCCGCAATACCACCCCCAGGTGAGCGTCGGGGAAGCCCTGGCGAAGCGCCCTGAAGGCAGGGGTGGCCATGACCACGTCGCCCACCCAATTCGGCGCGCGAACCACTATCCGCTCAGGTCTCTCCACCATAGCATCCACACGACAACTTCTTCCCATGTGGGCGGGGCGTCCCGCACGGTCGCACATCTATGAGGACACCCGCGATGGCAGCGCGCCCGGGGAAATCCGCCACCGATGAACACGGATGAACCAATCCCAGCAATGGAAGCGGTTGGCTCGCGGGGCGAGACCGTGCCTCGCCCCTACGGGCGGTGGAGCATGCCAAGATCGGAGAAGAAAGCAAATCAACGCCATAGATCACGCTTGCATGTAGGCGGGGCGTCCCGCCCCGCGTCAGACACAGGCTGGAAAGCCTGTGCCACCAAAACCACAGAAGGGGCATGGAAAGCCTGTGCCACCAAAACCACAGAAGGGGCATGGAAAGCCTGTGCCACCG
>CAYYCI010000696.1:0-2232 GCA_964470215.1 uncultured Planctomycetota bacterium | reverse complement strand
TCATTCCCACGCGGAACCGCACCGCGCCCGGTGGCCCAGAGTGTGGCCTCCCCCCAGCGGGGGGACAGGAGGGGGGATGACAGAATCCCTGTGGCTCAGGGGCGACATTTTCCCTGTGGCATGACACACAAATTCTTGCCGCTCTTTAGATACGACCACGCCCCGGACCCCAACACCGCTTGATGGCAAGGCCCGCAGCGGCGAAAATGGAGCCAGAAAGAGAGGCCGACCGACCATGAGCGTCGAGGTGGACGAGAAGGAACGCGCCGCACAGTTCGCTCGCGTGCCCCTGCGCTACCGCCGCCTGGTCGCCAGGGTCAACGCCCTCGAGGACGACATGCGCAAGCTCTCAGACCAGGAGCTGCGCTCGATGGCCCGCCGCTGGCGCGAACTCCACCGAAAAGGCCGTTCCCTCGACTCCCTTCTCCCCGAGGTCTTCGCCGCGGTCCGCGAGAGCGCCGCGCGCTTCGTCTCCATGCGGCACTTCGACGTCCAGGTCCTCGGCGCCTACGTCCTCCATCGTGGCTGCGTGGCCGAGATGCAGACCGGCGAGGGCAAGACCCTGGTGGCCACCATGCCCGCCGCCCTGAACGCCGTCACCGGCAAGGGCGTCCACATCGTCACCGTCAACGACTACCTCGCCCAACGCGACCGGGAATGGATGGGGCCGGTTTACGAGGGACTGGGCTTCTCGGTGGGCTGCATCCAGACCGGAATGAGCCAACAAGAGCGCCGCGCCGCCTACGCCTGCGACATCACCTACGGCACCAACAAGGAATTCGGCTTCGACTTCCTCCGCGACCAGGTCCGAAAGCGCGCCGTCTCGCGCGAACTCGGCGACGTCCTGCGCCGATGGGACATCGAAAAGGGCGAACTCGCCGACCGCGTGGGCTACGCCCAGAGAAGCCACAACTACGCCATCGTGGACGAGGTGGACAGCGTCCTGATTGACGAAGCGCGCGTCCCACTCATCCTCAGCGGCGCCGCCGACCAACCCAGCCCCTACGCCGAGGCGTTCCGATGGGCCGACAGCGTCGCCCGGCGCCTCCGACAACCCGACCACTTCACCATCGCACTGAAAGAGCAAAAGATCGAGCTCACCCAGGCCGGGCGCCAGCGGGTCCGCGAACTCGCCGCGGCCCTCGGCGCTCCGCCGCCGTCCGACCGACCGGTCCACGTCCTCGTCGAACAGGCCATCCGCGCGCAGCGCCTCTTCCACCGCGAGCGCGAATACCTCATCCAGGACGGCAAGGTCGTCATCGTGGACGAGTTCACCGGGCGGATGCTCCCCGACCGCAACTGGCAACTCGGCCTCCACCAGGCAATTCAAGCCAAGGAAGGCCTGCCAATCCTCGACGAGACCCACACCCTCGCCACCGTCACCTACCAGCGCTACTTCAAACTCTACGACAAACTCGCGGGCATGACCGGCACCGCCTGGGATGCCCGCCGCGAACTCAAGCGAGTCTACGGCCTGAAGGTCGTCCGCATCCCCACGAACAAGCCCCTACACCGAAAGGTCCTCCCCGATCTGGTCTTCCGCTCCCGCCACGAGAAACTCGATGCGGTGGTCGAGAAAATCGTGGACCTTCATTCGCGCGGTCGCCCGGTGCTGGTGGGGACGCGCAGCGTGGACAAGAGCGAGGAATTGAGCCGCCGCCTTGCCGCCCACGCCATCCCACACTCCGTCCTCAACGCCAAGCGCCACGCCGAGGAAGCACAGATAGTGGCCAAGGCAGGCCAGCGCGGCCAGGTTACCATCTGCACCAACATGGCAGGCCGCGGCACCGACATCGTCCTCGGACCGGGCGTGGCCGAACTCGGCGGTCTCCACGTCCTGGGCACCGAGCGCCACGACGCCCGCCGCATTGACCGCCAACTCGGGGGCAGGGCGGGGCGCCAGGGCGACCCGGGTTCCTATCAATTCATGGTCGCCCTCGACGACGACCTTGTGCGCCGCCGCTACCGCCGGCTGACCTTGTGGCTGCGGCGCCTGACGCGGCGCCGGCGCGGGCGGCCCCTGCGCAACCCCCTCCTGCGGTGGTTCTTCACCGTCTGCCAGTGGCGCATCGAGCGCGACCACCTGCGCGCCCGCATCGCCCTCATGGACCGCGACAAGTGGCTCGACGAGGTCCACGACCTCTTCGGCGTCAGCCCCCATGCGTAGGGCCGTGTTGGCACAGGCTGGAAAGCCTGTGCCACCGCCTTTCGTGAAGCCCCCATGCGTAGGGC
>CAYYCI010000695.1:0-2235 GCA_964470215.1 uncultured Planctomycetota bacterium | reverse complement strand
CACCGTGCCGTTGAGGCGCTCGACATGCGAGGTGTTGATCCATTGGCCAATCCCCGGGTCTGGAATCCGCTGGCGAACGTCCTTGATGCGCCCGAACAACGCCCGCGCGCACACCCAGCAGGTTCCCCGCGGCGTCGTGGATCTTCTGGACCACCCCCACCAGCAGGCCCGGCGGCGGGTTGAGCCGCGGGTGCTTCCTGCGGCCCCGCCCATGGCTTACGTGCATTTGGGCATGGGCCTTCTCCTTGCCGGGAACCGACACTATCTGTCCGATTCATCGGCAAGAGCAGCCCAAAACCATCGGGTCTTCCCAGATTCCTGGCCAACATCACGAGGCACTACCAAGAGTCCAGTTACGAAGAAACAAGGAAGAAGACAAGCGCCGAGATAACGTGGGGCCCGCCACGGCGAGTCGGAGTTTGCCGGCCCGTGCCCTTGCCGCGGCGCAGCCGCGGGGCCCTACTGGTCGAATGGGTCCAGCGAGAACGTTCCCGTCTCCCATATGTGAGCGGTCTCGGTGTGCCCGTCCACGAAGGCCACCGTGGAATAGCCCAGATCGATCGTGCCGTCGCCGTGGAAGTACCCCAGGCCGTCCCTGCCAGGATACCATTGGCTCAGCAGCACCCCGTCGTTCAAGCCGGCGCAGGTGTGCCCGGGAGTGGCCCAGGGCATCTCTTCACCGAAAAGGTAAATCGCCTCCGGCTTGCGGATGTGGACGAGCTTCCGATAGACGTACTTGTAATAGCCCTGGTCATGATAGGCGGGGTCCTGATTTCGCCACATGTGGTTCATGTTGCCGTTCATGACGTAGCTGAACTTGAGCAGTGCCTTCACGTCGCCGTTCAGCAGCGTGGAGAAGGTCGGGCAAGAGTAGACGGTTTCGTTTTCGACATACGGCCAGAGCTTGGCCTTTCGCACGACGTCGTGGCTGTCCATATATGGCCAGGCCTGGTAAGTCGCGTGCGGGTTGGCCTGTGGTATGCCCACCCATTCCATGCACGATACGACGTCCTGGTTGTGGTCGGTCGCGTAGCCCTGGAAGGCGGTGCACAACCGGCGGACGTGCATGCGGCATATCGTTTCGCGGGTTATCCGCTTGACCATGATGACCGTGGGCGTGAGGACCGCCACGAGCAACAAGGTAACCGCCATGACGACCAGTAATTCGATCAGGGTGAAGCCGGACACCGGGCGATCAATGCATCCCGCCTTGTCGTGGCAGCGAGCGCTCATGGCCGGAGTTCTCCTCAGCCGCCATCTGTGTTGTCGGCTGCCGTCTTCGAACCGACATAATCATTGTACGTGCAATTGGGCTTCGGGGAAGCGCAAAATCTCCGGCGAGGACCGAAGGCCGGCCCGTCTCGACCCTGCTGCTGCGCCGGGAAAGACCTGTCCCCCAGCCGCCTCCGCCGGCTACAATACACCGCCGGCGGCGCCGACGCGACAATAAACGTCCGCCGCATGACCACCAGCGTCATAGGCAGCGCCGCAGAGTTGCTCGCTTACGGGACCGCCGTCAGGCTCGGCGCGTAGTGTATTGTCAACAATGATTCCGTGGTTCCCATGGCTGGCCCCCAACATGGCTGGAGAAGTTGAAGCGAAGCGGGAACCCCTCGGGGCCCGGCCATGGGATCCGTCGCGGGGGCAAAGAGGCTTGCATGTCCGCCGGCCAGCGTTGAATATGTTGTGCGGAGCGGGCGGGAGCCCGCGCGTAGGGCGCCCGAGCGGTGAATCCAGAGTACGTGGGAGAACGATCATGAACAGGCGGATGGTCTCTTGTCTGGTATTGGCGGCGGCCTTCTTGCCGGCGGGCATGATGGCGGGTTGCAGGAAACAGGAGAAGAAGCGAACCGGCAAGCCGCGGATCGCCCTGATAATGAAGTCGCTGGCGAACGAGTTCTTCAAGACGATGGAGTACGGCGCCCGGGCGCACCAGAAGGCGCATTCATCGCAATACGACCTCATCTGCAACGGCATCAAGGACGAGCAGGACGTGGCCAAGCAGGTTGATCTGGTCGAGCAGATGATTGCCCAGGAGGTGGACGCCATCGTCATCGCGCCGGCGGACTCCAAGGCGCTCGTGCCCGTCTGCAAGAAGGCGCAGCGGGCGGGCATCATCGTGGTCAACATCGACAACAAGTTCGACAGCGAGGTGATGGCGCGGGAGAACGTGCGGATACCGTTCGTCGGCCCGGACAACCGCCGCGGGGCGCGCATGGCCGGCGAGTTTCTGGC
>CAYYCI010000694.1:0-2254 GCA_964470215.1 uncultured Planctomycetota bacterium | reverse complement strand
ACAGCGTCCTGTTCATTGACCAGCCCTACCCCCAGGGCCACGAGTGGCGCCACCAGGCGCGCCACCGCAACGGCATGATGGCCGTCCCCGGCGGGCGGCTTCTCCTCCTCGAAGGTCTCCACCCCGGCGGCACGCTGCGAAAGGTCGCCCCGATGCCCCCGGGCGCCTACTGGCGCCCAGACCTCTCCTTCGACGCCAAACGGGTGCTCTTCTGTTTCAAACCCCACGACGACGAGGCATTCCACCTCTACGAGGTCAACCTCGACGGCACCGGCCTGCGCCAGTTGACCCGCGGCCCCTACGACGACACCGACCCCATTTACCTTCCCGACGGCCGCATCATGTTCACCACCACGCGCTGCCACACCTACGTCCGGTGCATGCCCTACACCTACTCCTACGTCCTGGCCATCTGCAATGGCGACGGCTCCGACATCCGCATCGTCTCCCGCAGCAACGAGCCCGACTGGTGCCCCGCGCTGATGGAGGACGGCCGCGTCATCTACTCGCGCTGGGAGTACACCGACAAGGCCCTCTGGCGCATCCAGAGCCTCTGGACCACCAACCCCGACGGCAGCGGCACGGCCCACTTCTACGGCAACCAGAGCGTGTGGCCAGACCACCTGACCGAGGCCCGCCAGATCCCCGGAAGCCCCCGCGTCATCTTCACCGGCCTCGCCCACCACGACTGGTTCGCCGGCTGCATCGGAATCCTCGACACCAGGAAAGGACGCGACTACCCCTGTGGCCTCACCAAGGTCACCTGGGAACTGCCCTGGCCCGAGAGCCGCGACGGCCCCGAAGAACGCCCCGAACGCGCCGACTACCACACCGCCGGCCGCTTCGATGCCTACAAGTCCCCCTACCCTCTCTCCGAGGAGGACTTCCTGGTCTCCGCCCGGCGCGGCGGCAAGTTCCGTCTCTACCTGATGGATGTCTTTGGCAACCGCGAATTAATCTACGAGGGCGCACACAACGTCTGGCACGCCCTCCCGGTCAAGCCCCGCCCGCGCCCGCGCCCGAGGCCACAGGTCGTCCGGTGGCCCTCCCAGCCGCAGCCGACCAGGGGGGTCTTCTACAGCCCGAACGTCTACCAGGGAGTGCCCGACCTGCCGAAGGGCATCGTCAAGTACCTCCGCGTCATCCAGGACGACTACAAGACCTACACCCTCTGGCGCCGCGACTTCCGCTTCGAGGGGCCGGCCGTCTCGATCATCCAGGCCGACTCGGTCAAGCGCATCCTCGGCACCGTCCCGGTCGAACCCGACGGCAGCGTCCACTTCGAGGCACCGGCCGGGGTTGCCATCCACTTTCAGCTCCTCGATGCCAACTACCGCGCGGTCCACACCATGCGCACTTTCACCGGCATCCAACCCGGCGAGCGACGCGGCTGTGTCGGTTGCCACGAACAGACCGCGGCCACCCCACCGAACTTCGCTGCCATCGCGCTAACCCGTCCTGCATCGCGGCTCCAACCGCCGCCCTGGGGAGCGAAGAGCATAAGTTACGAACGCATGGTCCAGCCCATCCTCGAGCGCTACTGCGGCAAGTGCCACACGGGCGAGGGCAAGGGCCGCGCCAAACTCGACCTCACCCTCCGACCCGGCGTGGCCATGTTCAAGGAACCTTACGTCACACTCGTCCGCCGCGGCATCGCCAACGCCATCATGGCCGAAAACTACAACCAACGCGACCCCAGGGCCTACGTCACATTCCGCCCCATGCGCCACCTCTCCTGCAAGAGCAAACTCATCGAGAGGGCGATGAAAGAGAAGGTTGACCCACTCAGCCTCAGGATACTCATCGGCTGGGTGGACACCAACTGCCCGTATCGCGGCGAGGACGACATACGTTCCCTACCAGAGCCGCGATGTGCGAAGGCCCCGGTCGTCAACCGTATCCTGGACCAAGTCACCCACGGCGTCGCACCCGTCCGCTGACCCATTCAGCGGGCCTGGATTTCCAGTGCGTGGCGTTGCGCCGACCCGTCAGCCCGGTAGTGGCACATCTATGAGGAAACCCAGGATGGCAGCGCGCCGGGGCCCGTGGGCTTTCGGAGCCTTTTCACCGCGCACTGACTTCTCGCACCCTACGCGGGGCCGAAGGCACTTTCCAGAGTGGTGGGCTATCCCACACGCCGCCTGTTGTTATTCGTGGTTTCGTTTGTCGGGATAGAAATGATCGTGCCCCGGGACAATGCTGAGTGTGGCCCCTGATTATGGGGATAGCGGCTCGAGGGGGCAGTAGGCGCAGG
>CAYYCI010000693.1:0-2260 GCA_964470215.1 uncultured Planctomycetota bacterium | reverse complement strand
ACACGCGCTGGCCAGGCTGACGGTGTGGGTATTGGGGGTGAGGTTGGTGACGACGAGGATGCGGCCGTTGCTCCCGCGTCGGCTCGCCACTTCTAGCCCGTTGGGGAGGCCGGGGATGTGGAAGATGCCCAACTCGGCCACGATGCGGCGCAGGAGATGGCGGAAGAAACGCGGCTCGGCCAGGGTGCCGACATACCACGCCCGGCCAGCGCCGCGTGAGTTCCGTGCCACGGCCACTCGCCCGGCGTAGTAGTCCTCGAGGTAGCGGGCGAAAGGCTCAGCCGTGGTCGGCTCGACCACATCGCACCAGGCCGAAACCTTGAATCGGGCGCCGTCGTTGACCTCGATGGTGTTTGCCCCCTCGCCGATAGCGTCGTAGTCCTCGACCCTCAGGCCCGCGACCTCCGCCAGCGGCCCGGGAAGTGGCTCGACCCGGGCCACGTTGTCGAGGTCTTTCACCCCGGAGCGAGCGCTCAGGACCAGGTGGCCGCCGGCCTCGACGTATCGGCTCAGGCGCTTGGCCAACTCGTCGCTGAGAAGATAGAGCGGCGGGCAGATGACCAGTTTGTAGGCGGAGAAGTCGGCCTCCGTGCTCACCACGTCGCAGCCCACCCCCAGGCGCCGCAGGGCCTCGTGGTAGCGTTCGAGCCAGGCGCGGAAACTGAAGCCCGGGGCCTGGGGCTGAATTCCCAGAGCCCAGCGCTGCTCGTAGGAGTGGAGGATCGCGACCTGGTTGTGTGGCTCGGTGCCGTCGAGTTCGCTGGAGAACTGGCGGACCTCTCGTGCGAAGCGCGCGATCTCCTCGTAGCGGCGGCCGGGCCGCCCGTCGTGGTTCAGAATGCCCTGCCAGAACTGCTCGGTCCCGAAGCGGCAGCTCCGCCAGCGGAAGAAGACCACCGCGTCGGCCCCGCGGCCGATCGCCTGCCACGCCCAACACCGCAACTGGCCGGGACGTGGGGAGCGGCTCATCCGGTTCCAGCCCGTGTGGCCGCTCTTCTCCTCCATCACCCAGAAGTTCTTCCGCAGGATGCCGCGCATGAGGTCGTGGGCGAGAGCGGCCGTGCTCGCGGGGTAGTTATCCCACGAGACGAAATCCAGGTCGCGAGCCAGGGCGTAATAGTCCACGCTGTCGTGCAATCCCATCATGTTGTGGGTGACGAAGTGGTCGGGGCAGTGGGAGCGAATGATCTCGACCTGCTCGCGTTGGAACTCCATCGTCGTCTCGGAGGCGAAGCGGTAGTAGTCGAGGAGCAGGCTCGGGTTGTGGGCCATCGTCCCACAGGCCGTCCGCCAGGGCAGCGGCACCTGGGACCACGACGAGTACTCCTGGCTCCAGAAGACCGTGCCCCAGGTCTTGTTGAGGGCCTCGAGGCTCCCGTAGCGCTCGCGCAGCCACTGGCGGAAGCGCTCGGCACACACATCGCAATAGCAGCGATTGCCCTCGAGTTCGTTATCCGTCTGCCAGCCGACAACCGCGGGGTGATTGGCGTAGTGGCGGGCCATCGCCTCGGTGATGGCCCGCGAGCGCTCGCCGAAGTAGGGATTGCTCAGGCAGCGGTGGAGCCGCGCCCCGAAGCCGCGCGGCTGGCGAAGTTCGTCGAGCGGCAGGACGTCGGGGTGCTTCTCGACCAGCCACGCCGGAGGGGCGGCGGTCGGGGTGCCGAGCACCGCCTTTATCCCCCGGGCCGAGAGCACCGCAAGCGCGCGGTCCAGCCACCCGAACTCGAACTGTCCCTCTCTCGGCTCCAGGCGCGACCAGGCGAACTCGGCCAGTCGGACGAGCGTTATTCCCGCCTTCTCCATCAGGCGGGCGTCTTCCGGCCACCGCGCTTCCGGCCAATGCTCCGCATAGTAGTCCACGCCTACTAGCATGGTTTTGGCTCCTCTATGCCACCTCCGACCCAGACTATTCTATCCCAGCGGGCAAAC
Source organism: uncultured Planctomycetota bacterium (assembly GCA_964470215.1). Classification (GTDB taxonomy): domain Bacteria; phylum Planctomycetota; class PUPC01; order DSUN01; family DSUN01; genus CAYYCI01. Next base: position 331 of record CAYYCI010000693.1, on the reverse strand, counting down.
GTGGCAACAACGCCTATGCCCCCAGGCGCGCGACTCGGGGACTCTCCTGCTGGCTGGCCGCCCCGCTGCGCGAGGGGACGATGGTTTTCACCGCAGAGACGCCGCAGGCCGAACGCCTTGTGCTCTCTCGGCAAAGCATTCTTTTCCTTCTCGCCTGCATTGGGAACCCACGGTGCACAAAAGCGTGCCAAAGCCCAGAGCTCGGGCCCCGTTCAAGGCTACCCGCAGGTTTCCTTCATACTCTCAGGCTTTCCAGCTGCCCTTCCTCATCCCCCTCCTGGTGGCACATCTATGAGGAAACCCGGGATGGCAGCGCGCCGGGGCGTGTGGG
>CAYYCI010000692.1:0-2263 GCA_964470215.1 uncultured Planctomycetota bacterium | reverse complement strand
CCCCTGCGCCTCCTCGTCCAGGCCGCTGGTGGGCTCGTCCAGGAGCAACACCTCGGGCTGCATCGCCAACACCGTCGCCAACGACACCAGGCGCTTCTCCCCGCCCGAGAGTTTATACGTGATCCTCTCCTCGTAGCCCGCCAGGCCGAGCGCCTCGAGTGTCTCGCCAACGATCGCCCTGACCTCCTGGCGGTTCTTCCCCAGGTTCAGCGGGCCGAAGGCCACGTCCTCGTAAACGGTCGGACAGAATAACTGGTCCTCGGGGTCCTGGAAGACCAGCCCGGCCCGCTGGCGGACCTCGAAGAAGTCGGCCTCGCTGCGACGCGGCCGACCGAACGCCACGACCTCACCCGCTGAGGGCTTGAGTAGCCCCACGATCAGGTGAAGCATCGTCGTCTTCCCGCTCCCGTTCGGCCCCAGGAGGGCCACGCGCTCGCCCTTCCGCAACTCGAAGTCGAGCCCGGAGAGCACCGGCTTGCCGTCCTCGTAGGCGAAGCCCACCCCCCTCAGGCTGATCAGCGACTCGCTCACAGCACCTCCCACAGCACCATCCCCACACACACCACCGCCGCGCCGAGCGCGAAGGCCGCGTCGCGCCGGCCGAACGAGAAGTGGTCGAGGACGTAGAACCGCCCCCGGAACCCCCGGCACTTCATCGCGGCAACCACCCGCTCGGCCCGCGCGACGCTCTTGACCAGGAGCATCCCGACCAGGTAGCCGATGCTCTTATAGGTGTGGAGGTTCATGCCCGGCCGGAAGCAACGCACTCGCATCGCCTGGCGCAACCGCTCGTGCTCGTGGTGCAGAACATCCAGGTAGCGGACCGTCAACAGGAAGACCTGGGTCAGTTTGTCGGGCACCCGCAGGTGGGAGAGCGCATGGCCCAGGGTCGTCATCTCCATCGTCCCCAGCAACACTGCCAGTGCCAGGACGATCGCGTTGGCCTTCAGCGTGATCGCCGCCGCGAGGACCACCCCTTCCCGCGTGTAGGCCAGCCGCCCGAGGTGGAAGAGAGCCGTCCCCTCCGAACTCCACGGCAGCAATGCCCACAGCATCGCCACGAACACGTTCACCCCCACCAGCCGCCTGAGCACCCTGCCCACCGGCAAGCGCGCCACAGCGACGCCGACGACCGAGAGCGCAAGGCCGAAGGCCATCACCGCGAAGTCCTTGCTCACCGCCAGGAGGCAAGTGAAGACCACCGCGACCACGACCCGCACCCGCGGGTCGAGTCTGTGGAGGATGCTGTCTCCTCGGGAAAACGCCTCACAAACCATTCGTCAACCTATTCGCCTCGGGGCGCCTTCCGCCGGGCAAGAAGGTAGAAGGCCACCCCGCAGACCCCGACAATATATCCGATCCCCCCGACGACGTCCTGGACTCGGCGCCTGGCCTCGAGGGCCTCGAGTTGCTCGCGCAGGGGCCGCAGTTCCCTTGCCACCGCCTCCTCGACCAGTTTCTTCAGTTCCCCGGCGTCCGTGGACTCGACCGAAGGCGGCGCGGGAGCCGGCGTCTCCTTGCGTTCGGCCGGCGCGCCACCCGCCAGAGGCGGCAAGTCTTCCGGCAGGTCGGCCGCCTCGACCACGAACGTCGCCTTGTGGCCGTCGAGGGTTTCGGCCACCAGCGTGTGGTCGCAGCGACGGGTGGCCGTCATCTCGAACTCGCCTTTCTCGTTGGTGGTCGCCCGGCCCAGTTCGCTGCCATCCGGCGCCGTGGCGACGACCGTCACCCCGGCCGCCCGCCCCCCGCCGGGGAAGTAGGCGTAGCCGCTTATCTTCCGGCCTTCGACCGTCGCGAAGACCTTGAGGCGGTGGCCGAAGGCCGGCATTGCAACACAGAGGACCATGAACGCGAGCGAGATTCGCCTAAGCATTGCCCATCGCCTTCTCTTTCTTCCTCGGCGCGCCCAGGAGCAACTCGGGGCCCACCTGGCGCAGGAACATGACCACGGCACCCGTCACCAGCCCCTCGACGACCGCCACCGGGACGTGCGCCGTGGCAACCACAAGTGCCACAGTCGTGAACTGGCGGCCGGTGGTCATCAGCGCCCCGGCCAACAACACGCATCCCCCGACGATCGCGAGCGCGCCAGCCAGGAACCCGAGAGCGAATGCCCACGGCCCACGCGCCCTCCCGACCCACCGCCTCACAAGGAAGTGGCAAGCGACCGCTGGAGCCGCCATCACCACCGTGTTCACCCCCAGGGTCGTCAGCCCGCCGAAACGAAACAACACGGCATGAAGCAAGAGCCCCACGAAGATGG
>CAYYCI010000691.1:0-2264 GCA_964470215.1 uncultured Planctomycetota bacterium | reverse complement strand
TGCGCGGCTATCGCTCCTGGCTCAAACTCACCGACACCCAGGTCGAGGACATCGCGAATCTCCTGGTCCCCGTCTTCGAGAAGTACGAGGCCATGTCGAACGAACTCGAGGAGGCGCGCCGCCAACTCGCCGAACTGCGACGAGCCGAGAACATTGATATCCGAGCCATCGAGGAAGCCGAAAAGCGCGTGGCCGAACTCTCCCAGCGCAACATCTGGCAACTCCGCCAACAGGAACTGATGGAAAGAATGCGAGCCGGCCTCACCGCCGACCAACTCGACCGGCTCGACCGCGTCCGCCGACCCTGACCCCCGGCCCCCCACGCATCAGGCCTGGAAGAGGTCCTTGCTGGAGAAGTTGGGGTCGCTGGTGAGATTCACCCCGAGGCGCTTCAGGCCGGCCTCGTCGCCAGGGCTGGGGATGTGTGTGAGATGGACCTCGCAGCCCGCCAGCTCCTTGAGCTTCGTCATGGCCAGTTGGGCCGTTGGGTTGGTGGCGGCGCTGATGCACAGGGCGATGAGCGCCTCGTCCAGGCTCAGGCTCGGACTGCGCGAGTTGAGGATGTCGTTCTTGAGGGCCGCTACGGACCCGATGATGGTGGGTGAGAGGAGGTGGAGTTGGTCCGGGATTCCGGCGAGGCGCTTGATTGCGTTGAGGATTAGCGCCGAGGTGGCGTGCATCAGTGGTGAGTTCTTGCCCGTCACAATCGTGCCGTCTGGCAACTCAATGGCCGCTCCGCAGAAGATGCCCCTGTTACCCTTGCCGGCGCTCCGCGCCTCTTCGGCGGCCTGGCGGGCCGGCGCGACCACGCTCCGGCTCGTCGGCTCGACGCCTAACTCGTCCATCAACAACTCGACCCTCTCGACCGTCTCGCGGTCGGTGAGGCCCATGGCATATTCGCACGAGTAGCGGAAGTAGCGGCGAATGATCTCCTGGGTGGCGGCAGCGCGCACGACCGCGTCGTCGGTGATGGCGAACCCAGCGCGGTTGACGCCCATGTCGGTGGGCGACCTGTAAACGGCCTCGTCGCCCATGATGCGCGCGAGGATGCGCCGGAGGACAGGGAAAACCTCGACGTCGCGGTTGTAGTTGACGGCCGTCTTGCCGTAGGCATCGAGATGGAACGGGTCGATCAGGTTGAAATCGCGGATGTCGGCCGTAGCGGCCTCGTAGGCGAGGTTGACAGGATGCTTCAGTGGGAGGTTCCAGATGGGGAAGGTCTCGAACTTCGCGTAACCTGAGTGGATACCGACCTTGTGGTCGTGGTAGAGTTGCGAGAGGCAGGTGGCCAACTTGCCGCTGCCCGGCCCGGGGCCCGTGACCACGACGAGGGGCTTGTCGGTCTCGATGTGCTCGTTTGCGCCGTAGCCCTCCTCGCTCACGATAGTGTCCACGTCGGTCGGGTAGCCCTTCGTGGCACGATGAGTGTAAACGCGGATGCTGCGGCGTTCGAGTTTGTTCCTGAAGATCTGCGCGGCCGGCTGCTCCTCGAAGCGCGTGATCACCACGGCGCGCACCTCGAGGCCCCAGTCGCGGATGTCGTCAATCAACTTCAGCGCGTCCACGTCGTACGTGATCCCGAAATCCGCGCGCACCTTCTTCCGCTCGATGTCCCCAGCGTAGATGCAAAGCAGAATGTCCGCCTTGTCCTTCAGTTTCTGGAGCAGCCGCATCTTGACGTTCGGGTCGAACCCCGGCAGCACCCGCGCCGCGTGGAAATCGAACAACAACTTGCCGCCGAACTCAAGGTACAACTTGTCGCCGAACCTCTCGACCCGCTCGAGGATCGCGGCCGACTGTTCGCCCAGGTACTTCTCGTTGTCGAACCCCACGGCCCTCGTCACGGGCCTGCCAGAGGACCCCGAATCCTGTTGCGCCAATGCCATCTCGTCTCCCTGACTGCTCGGTCGCGGCTGAGTGGAACTGCCATGGGGGAACACCCGCACCGCAAAATACCCGAACGCGGCCGGCCGGTCAAGCCCGCGTGCGCCAGGAGTGTGGCTCCTGATTATGGGGTTCTCGATAGCCCCGTCGGCGGCGGGTGGGGAGGACTCGACCGCCTGAAGGCGGAACTACAAACAAGTGGCGTCCACATCCGCGGGTGGGGCAGGCACGGGGGCCTGCGCCTACTGCCCCTTCGAGCCGCTATCCCCATAATCAGGGGCCACACTCGCTGCGCCAGAGCGCCTGACACCAGGCCGACCTATGGCGCGGTCGTGGAACTCAGCCTGCCGCTCGCGGAGCAGAGCCCCAGGTGGTCTAAT
>CAYYCI010000690.1:0-2275 GCA_964470215.1 uncultured Planctomycetota bacterium | reverse complement strand
ATGACCCGCTGTGGTACGACGCCGCGCCGAAGCCCGACCCGAAGGCGGTCACGGACTGGCTCGCCAAGCTCAAGCCGAACACCTGGACGGCCGTCCCCAAGGCGCCGCGGCCCGCTCCACGCCGCGACTGGGGCACGTGCGTCTTTGACCCCGACCGCGACCAGTGGTACCACTGGACCGGCGGGCACATGGCCGACCCCGCCAACATCGTCAGCACCTATCACCCGGCGCTCAACCGCTGGAGCATCCCGTTCATCCCGTCGTATATGGGCAAGGGACTCGACTTCAACGGCCGGCCCGACTGCCGCAACCACACGTACCTCAACTACGCCTACGACACGGTCAGCCGGAAGCTCGTCTGCACCTGGGGCGGCGGGACCAGCGTCTATGACCCCGACCGCCGCGAGTTCGAGCCGTTCATCAGGCAGCCGTTCATGCAGCACGCCTACTTCACCAAGACGTGTGGGACGCCGAAGGGCGTGGTCGTCTGGACGCGCGGCTACGTCGGCATCCTCGACGTCAAGGCGCGGAAGTGGGGCAAGCTGCCGATCAAGGGCAAGTTCCCCCGCGTCGTCCACGGCGACGAGAACGCGATCACATATGATTCGAAGCGCGACTGCCTCTGGCTGATGGCCGCCGCCGGATACGCGAAGATGAACGGCCAGCTCTGGCGCTACGACATGAAGACCGCCGAGGTCAAGCCGATGAGCCCCGCCGGGATGAAGACCATCGGCGTGGCCATCCGCCCGCGCGAGTCGGTCTACCTGCCCGGGCTCGACCTCGTCCTGTACAACGGCTTCTACAAGGGCCGGCAGGTCGCCTATGATCCGACGAAGAACCGCTGGGTGACGCTCGACGTCAAGAGGGCGTTCAAGGACCTGGGCGGCGTCAGCATCGGCCTGATGTACGACCCGAAGCGCGGCCTCGTCTGGGCGATGAGCAGCGCACAGCGGATGTACGTGCTTCGCATCGACGCCGGTACGCTCGCACCTGCGCCGTAGCCGGCCTCGCCAGGTCCGGACTTCCGCGGCCATTGGCCCTCGGGCACAGGTCGCCGGGGGGCGTTCTCCGATGCAGGGAGCGGCGGTTTCGACAGAGCAGCGAAGCGACCCATTTCGCAGCACGGGCATGGCAGGCCCGGATTCTCGCTCGCCCGCGCCAAACACGTATGAGCGCCGTGGGTCCTCCGGTGGCCCGTCTGAATCGCGGCGCGCAGTGCCGCGAGCTTCGGGCTTGATCTGCTGAATGTGCTGGCTGCAGATTATTCCCGTGAAATATCGTATAAAATGCTGAAAAGTGGTTGATTTGCGCTCACGCTCCGTTATAATGCGGGTTATGCGAAGTCTTGCGGAGGATGCGCGATGGAGCAAGCTCGACAGGCCGCCGCGCCGGGCATCCTGACGGCGAAGGAAGTGGCAGAGTACCTTCGGGTCTCCGAGCGAACGGTTCTGGACTGGGCCCAGAAGGGCGAGATACCGTGCGGCAAGCTGGGGGGCAGTTGGCGTTTTCAGAGGGACGAGTTGGAGCGCTGGGTTCGCGGGCGGCTGGTTCGACGTGCCAGGCCGGTCGGCCTGGCCCCCGTGTCGATCGAAAAGGTGATGTCGCCCGATCGCGTCCTGCTGTTCGACGGCACACCGACGAAGAGCGAGGTTCTGGGGGCCCTGGTGGACTGCCTGGCCGAGACCCCGGCCGTGGGGAGACGCGAGGAGTTGGCGGACGCGATCTTCACGCGGGAGAAGCTGATGAGCACGGGCATCGGCCTTGGCCTCGGGGTGCCGCACTGCCGGCTGGCTTCGGTGAGCGGGATCGTGATGGCCGGGGCGGCCTGCCCCGCAGGGATCAGGGACTACGAAAGCATGGACGGCCGTCCGGTGACGCTCGTGTTTATGGTGGCGGCGGAGCGCGACGCGCATGCGGACTATATCAGGCTGCTCGCCACGCTCACAAGCCGTCTGAAAGACGAAGCTCTCCGCAAACAATTGCTGGAGTCGCGCGACCCCGTTTCCTTCTACCAGGCTCTCTTGCGCGCATCGCGGGACGCGGGGGACGGGTTGGACGGCGAGGCAGGGGAGAAGACAAGGGGCCCGGCCTGAAGGATGGACCACTTCCTTGATCCGACGCATGTTCCCCTGCTGCTTGTCACCGGGCTGGCGGTGCTGGCCGGGACGGTCGGAGCGCGCGTCTTTCAGCGCTTTCACATCCCCCAGGTCGTCGGTTACGTCGTCATCGGTATTGTTGTCGGCAAGTCCGGGTTCGGGGTCATCGGCGACAGCCA
>CAYYCI010000689.1:0-2278 GCA_964470215.1 uncultured Planctomycetota bacterium | reverse complement strand
GGGGTTGCATCGGAAACTTCCGCCCGACCACCCCGTTGTACCAGACGGTTGCCGAACAGGCCCGAATGTCCGCGCTCCGCGACAGCCGCTTCCCGCCCGTTCGCCCCGAAGAGGTCGAGGACATAGACATCGAGATCTCGGTCCTGATGCCACCGAAGCCAATTGACGACCCGCTCGGCTGGGAGTTGGGCAAACACGGGATAATCGTCCGCCGCGGCTGGCGCCAGGCCACCTTCCTCCCGCAGGTCGCCAGCCACTTCAAAACCAAACAAGAGATGCTCGCGGCCTGTTGCGCGAAAGCCGGACTCCTGCCACACGTCTGGCGCGACCCCGCGACCAAGGTCTTCATCTACACGGCCCAGGTCTTCGGCGAGAAGGAACCACCGAAAGACGCTCCCCAATGAGCACCGTCTTCCGCCTCCCACAGGGGAAAACCTCTCCCGACCATCAACAGCGCGTCGTCCGCGCCGTTCTCTTCGTTGCCAGCGGACTCGGCGAGGATAGCGCCAGCCACCAGATCCTGCGCCTGGCTCGCGAACTGCGCCGGCGCGGGAAGGAAGTCGGCCTGGCCTGCGCCGGAGGCCCCCTGACCGACCGCTTCGAGAAAATCGGCATCTCCCCACTCGTTGCCAGGTCCCTCGCATACCCCAGGGCCGCGTTCTTGCCGGCCCGCGGCCTCCTCGCCCACGCGCGCCACCTCGCGCCCGAGGTCCTCCACTTCTTCGGCCGGCCGCTGGCTGGATGGGCCCTGAGGCTCTCGAGGGTCCTCGGCCTCCCCTATGCCCTGAGCATCACGACCTTCGCCACAGGGCGCGCCCCCCTCAAGGGCGACTGGCGACGCGGCGCCGTCCTCACCTACAGCGAGGAACTCCGGGAGGAACTCGTCAACCACGACCGCGTGCCCAAGGGCGCGATCGCTCTCATCCCGGCCGGAATCTCGCTGCCCGACTACGAGCGCTACCGCGACTCGAACGGCTCCTCCGAGGTCCCCGTCGTCGGCACCGTCGGGCCGCTCGTTCCCGAACGCGGCTGCGAGTACTTCCTGCGAGCCGCCCGCGAAATCCTCGACCGAGGCCGACAAGTCCAGTTCCTCGTCGCCGGCGACGGGCCCCAACTCCCCCGCCTGCGACAACTCGCCCGCCAACTCCAACTCGACCACCACATCACATTCACCCAACACTTCGACGATTACCGCTCCATGCTCGCCGTCCTCGATGTCTGCGTCCTCTCAGCCCTTCAGGAAGGACTCAGCCTCAACGTCCTCGAGGCCATCGCATGCCGCAAACCCGTCGTGGCGACCGGAGCCGGACCCGTCTGTGGGATCATCAAGGACGGCGAGACCGGCTTCCTCGCGCCCAAGAAAGCCCCGACCGCCATAGCCGAAAAGGTCCTCAAACTGCTCGACGACGAGGGCCTCAGGCGCAAGATCGTGGACGCCGCCTACGAGATGGTCCGCCAGCGCTACTCCATCGAGGCCTCCGTCCAGTCCCTCCTGCGCTTCTACTCGTGGTGTGTCGCCAGGGCGGAGGTCGCGTGATGTCCACCGTGGCCGTCGTCATCCCCGCCCGATATGCCTCCAGCCGCCTCCCAGGCAAGCCCCTCCTGCGCGAGACCGGCAAGTTCCTCATACAACACGTCTGCGAGCGAGCCGCCCTCGCCCCGAGCGTTGACCAGGTGGTCGTTGCGACCGACGACCACCGCATCCGCCAGGCCGTCGAGTCATTCGGCGGAAAGCCCATCATGACGTCGCCCGACCATCGCTGCGGAACCGACCGCGTGGCCGAGGCCGCTCGCAGCATCCAGGCCGACATCATCATCAACGTCCAGGGCGACGAACCCGAGATAGAGCCCGAAGCCATCGAGCTGGCCATCGCCCTCCTCGAGCGCCACCCCGACGCCCACATCTCCACCCTTGCCCAGCCCACCGACGACCCCCAGATCATCCGCGACCCCAACGTCGTCAAGGTCGTCCTCGACACCCGCGGCTACGCCCTCTATTTCTCCCGTGCCCTCATTCCTGCCTCGAAGAGTTATCCCGACCCGCCGCCCGGCGACAGCCACGTCTATCTGGCACACATCGGCCTCTATGGTTTCCGTCGCGACTTCCTCGCCACCTACTCCGCCCTCCCCCAGTCGCCGCTCGAGACCCACGAGGGCCTCGAACAACTTCGCGCCCTGGAACACGGTTACAAGATAATCGTCGGAGTGGCCCCCTACCGCGCACTGGGAATAGACACCCCCGAGGACTACCGCCGCTTCGTCGCCCGCTGGCGACAAA
>CAYYCI010000688.1:0-2286 GCA_964470215.1 uncultured Planctomycetota bacterium | reverse complement strand
AGGATGGCGGCGGTGTCGTTGGGGACGGGGATGGGGCGGTTGGCGTGGCGAGCACGCCGGATGCCGAAGTCCGCAAACTCACGTCGAAGCCGCTCTTCGTCGTACGAGTGGTAGCCCACCGTGGCGTGGGGGTCCTTGAGCAGGTGGCCGGTGAGGATGCAGACGACGAGTTCGTCGGGGCCTATGATGCCTTGCTCGCGCAGGAGCCTGGCGCCCGCAACCGACGCCCCCGAGGCAGGCTCGCATCCGTAGCCGTGGGCGCCCACCTGGGCCTTCGCGTCCAGGATCGCCTCGTCGGGAACCGCGCGAACCACTCCGTCGGTGACCTCGAGGGTGCGCAGGGCCTTCAGGAGGTTGACGGGGCGATTGATCTCGATGGCCGAGGCGATGGTGCGAGCGCGGCGGCCCTCGCTGTCCATCTTCCAGTAGAACGCCTCGATGGCCGCATCGTCCACCCTACCCCCGTTCCATCGCAGGCCGTGTTCGTTGACCAGGCGGGCGAGGGTGTCGGCGCCGGTGGAGTTGATTATCGCGATGCGGGGCAGGCGTTCGATGAGGCCGAGTCGGTGGAGTTCGGCGAATGCCTTGCCGAATGCCGAACTGTTGCCGAGGTTGCCGCCGGGGACGACTATCCAGTCGGGGACCCGCCACCCGAGGCCTTCGAGGACGCGATACATGATGGCCTTCTGGCCCTCGAGGCGGAAGGGGTTGAGGGAGTTCATCAGGTAGAGGTCGGTGTGGCGACAGACCTCCTGGACCTGCCGCATGGCGTCGTCGAAGTCGCCCTCGATCTGAAGGGTGGCGGCGCCGTAGTCGAGGGCCTGGGAGAGTTTGCCATAGGCGATCTTTCCCGAGCCGACGAAGACGACGGCCTTGAGGAGCCTGCTGACGGCTGCGAACATGGCGACGGAGGCAGATGTGTTGCCCGTGGACGCGCAAGCGGCGAACCTTGCGCCGACCATCCGAGCGTGGGTGAAGGCACCGGTCATCCCGTTGTCCTTGAAGGAGCCGGAGGGGTTGAGGCCTTCATATTGGAGGTAGAGCTTGCCTGGTGGGAGGCCGACGTAGGCCGCCACTCCGTCGGAGCGTCGCAGTTGGGTTTGGCCTTCGCCGATGGTGACGACCTTGCCGAGTTCGGCGAAGGGCAGGAGTTCGCGGAAGCGCCACACCCCGCTGTAGTCGAGCGGGTTCCGCCAGGTGGCTCGCCGCTGGTCGAAGAGGCTCAGGCGCGAGGGCAGCGGCACCCGCTCCCAGTCGTAGGCCACGTCCAGAAGCGACCCACACCGCTCGCACCGCTGGAGCACCTGGTCGAGGCCGTACCTGGCTCCACAGGCCGGCCTCACACACTCCTGCCAGGCCACATCGCGCGGCGGCGGCAGTTGGTTCTCGGCGAGCGACTCCACTCGCTCCATCGGCTAACCTTTCGCTATCGGCCGCCAAGTATAGCCACAGGCGGCGAGCCTCTCAACGGCGGGTCAGTTGCGAGACGAGGACCCCGGCCAGGATCAGAGCGCAGCCGACCGTCCCTCGTGGCGTGAGTCCTTCGCCCAGGAGGAGCCAACCCGCAACTGCGGCGAAGACCGCCTCGAGGCTGAGCAGAAGGGCCGCGTGGGCCGGCGGAGCACCCCGCTGGCCAGCCACCTGGAGCGTGAAGCCAACGCCAACCGACATCACGCCACCGTAGACGATCGGGAGAGCCGCTGCGGCGACCTGGCTGCCAGAGACCCGCTCGCTGACCAACGCGGCCACCGTGCTAAGCACGGCGCAAGCCGTGAACTGCACACACGCCAGTCCCGCCGGCTCACAGCGCGGCGCCAGCCACCCCAGGACCACGATGTGGACGGCCCAGAAGACCGCCCCGATAAAGACCAACAGGTCGCCCCGCGCGATCCTCAGCGGCCCGGTGACGCTCAACAGGTAGAGCCCGGCGAGCGCCACCGCCGCCCCCACCCAGGAGCCGAGGCCCGCCCGCTGTCCCACGAAATACCCTATGAATGGCACGAAGACCATGTAGAGCCCGGTGATGAAGCCGGCCTTTCCGGCGGTGGTGTGGACGATGCCGAACTGCTGGAACGAGACGGCGACGAAGAGCACGAGCCCGGCCAGCGCGCCTCCGAGCGCAAGCCACTTCGGGGGTAGGTTCGTCCCGGCTTCCTTCCGGCGAGCCAGCAGCGCGGTCGGCAGGACGGCCAGCGCCCCGAGCGCGAAGCGGATGCCGTTGAAGGTCATCGGCCCGACGTGTCGCATCCCGGCCCGCTGGGCGACGAATCCCGTCCCCCAGACCAA
>CAYYCI010000687.1:0-2288 GCA_964470215.1 uncultured Planctomycetota bacterium | reverse complement strand
CCCGCCAAAACCCAGCCCCAGATGAACCACCCGAACCTGGGCGCGACCCGCGACGACCCGGGAAAATTGGTCCTGGGGAGCGTCCCGGTCGAACCCGACGGCTCGGCCTACTTCTCGGTGCCGGCGGGGGTGATAGTCTTCTTCCAGGCCCTCGACGCCGAGGGGATGGCGGTCCAGACCATGCGCACGGTGACGACCGCGCAGGCCGGGGTGACGACCTCTTGCGTGGGGTGCCACGAGCCGCGCTCGATGGCCGCGCCGAACCGCCTGGTCGCCGCGCTCGGTCGTCCACCGTCCCGCATCACCCCGGGACCTGAAGGCTCCTGGCCGCTACGCTACGACCGCCTGGTCCAACCTGTCCTCGACCGCCACTGCGTCCGCTGCCACAGCCCGAAGGGCAAGCCGGAGGCCGTCCGCAAACTGAACCTGACGGCGGGGAGGTCCTTCGAGGCTCTCACCCGCTACGGGCGCCCGAGCCTTTACACCCACGTCCGAGCACGCTACGGCGCTGGCGCCTCCGTCCCGGGGGCCTGCGCCGCCAGGGTCAACCCGGTCATCGCCGTCCTGCGCAAAGGCCACCACGACCTGAAACTGCCCCGGGAGGACTTCGAGCGGCTGGTCACCTGGATGGACACCTACGGTCAGAGGCAGGGGCATTTCAGCCCAGAACAGGAGCGGCGGCTGGCCGAACTGCGGCGGCGGTGGGCGCGGTTGCTCGCCGAGCGCGCTCCGCTGACCGCCGCACGATAGCACCATGATGTGCGGGGGCACGGGGCCGTTGCCCCGTGCCCCCGGCGCGGCTCACCACAGGCAGGCGCGCTGCCTACTCGTCCTCGTCGAGTTCCAACTCCTCGAAGTCTTCCTGGCTGGCGCCACAATCCGGACACACCCAATCCCCGGGAAGGTCCTCGAACGGGGTCCCCGGGTCAATGTCGTTGTCCGGGTCGCCCTCCTCGGGGTCGTAGACGTAGCCACAGATAGTGCAACGCCACTTGGTCATCGCTATTGCTCCTTCCCCGGTTGATCGTGAAGGGGAAAACAATGAAGCGCATGGGCATCGGCTTGTCAACAGAAAAATTCCGCCGGCCGTGCCAGGTTGGTCTTTTGAGCGCCAGGAGTCAAGGATTTTTCCGGATGAGAATTTGCCCCCCTCCCCCTCCCACACTGGAGCTCCATCCCCATCAGAGCCCCCGGTTGCGGAATCGCTGAACGCGCGGCACAGCGGCTTTGACAATTGCGCCGCTATGGGGAAAATGGGCTCGGGCGCGGTCCCCGACTAAACCCAGGAGCAACGGCCAGATGGCGAAGCGAAAGCTGAAGACCTATCTCGTCCCGGGCTTCCATTCCGACGTGGTGTGGCTGGAGGACCAGCGCGACTACGCCACCGTGCTCATGGGGGCGCTGGAACAGAACCTGCGCATCTGCCGCGCCGACCCCGACTACGGGTTCCTCGTCCACGAACTGACCTATCTGAAGCCTTACCTCGACACCCACCCACGCCATCGCGACCTGCTGCGCGAACTGGTGGCCGCGGGCCGCGTGGGCACCGGCGGCTCCCACAGCCAGCCCGCCGAGACCCTCATCGGCGGCGAGAGCCTGGTCCGCAACCTCCTCTACGGCCGCCTGTTCCACGAGCAGCTCCTGGGCGACCGTGGCGAGGTGCTGATGGCCTGGGACATTTTCGGCCACGTCATTCAGTTGCCCCAGATTCTGGCCAGGAGCCGCTTCGCGGGCTGCGTGTGGTCGAAGGACATTCGGGGGGCGCTGCCGGTCTTCTGGGGTCAGGCGCTCGATGGGACCGTGGCGCTTTTCCGGCGGGTGTCCTACTGGCTCGATGCCAGCGATAAGGAACGTGCGCTGGCGTTCTTCCGCGACGCTGTCGAGGAACTGCGCTCTTTCGGCTTCGCCGCAGACCTGCGGTTCGATTGCGTGGATTTCAAGCCGCCGAGCGCGTGGCTGGCGGGTCGGTGTGGGCGGTTGGCGCGCGGGGGGCACAACGTGGTGGTCTCGGGGAAGGGGGCCGAGCGCTGGTTCCGCGAGGCCCACGAGCGCTTGCGCGAGGGGAAGGCGTCGGCGCCCGTTCTGGCCCGCGACTTCGAGTGGCACCACCAGGGCACCGCGCTCTCGCGCGTGAATCTCAAGATTGCCAATCGCCTGGCCGAAAACCTCGTCCTCAATGCCGAGCGCTTCGCCACCCTCGCCTCGTTTCTCGGAGCGGCGTACCCCGACCGCGCGCTCGACAAGGCCTGGCGACAACTCCTCTTCAACCAGCACCACGACGCCATCAC
>CAYYCI010000686.1:0-2290 GCA_964470215.1 uncultured Planctomycetota bacterium | reverse complement strand
GAGAAGAACATGGCCAACTTCATCCGCGACGTGCGCAAAGACCTCGGGGTGCCGAAGCTCCCGTTCGTCATCGCCAACAGCGGCTTTGGCGGCTGGAAGCAGCGGGTCGGGCGCCGGCTCGGGGTGATGAAGGCCCAGGCCGCCGTCGTCGAGTACCCGGAGTTCAAGGGCAACGTCATCTGCGTCGAGACCAGGGATTTTTTCCGCCCTCCCGAGGACTCGCCCACCCGCTTCGGCTACCACTGGAACCACAACGCCGAGACCTACTTCCGCATCGGCGACGCAATGGGCAAGGCCATGATAAGGCTCCTCCGGCGCTAAGACCCCCGCACGCCTCCTGGCGATTGATCGGACCTCGAACCACGCATATAATTCCCCAGCCCTCGAGGAGGCAGCGATGCAAGGCTACGAGGAGTTGCGTTCCCTGGCCGAGAAGCACGGGCAGGGCCACATCTTCCGCTGGTGGGACGACCTCGACGACGCCCAGCGGCGGGAATTGCTCGAACAGGTCTCCGAGATTGATTTCCCTCTTCTCGAACGCCTGGTGAGAGAACTGGTTCTCGGCGACGGCTGGCGCCACCACTACGCCAAACTCCGCCCTGCCGACCCCGTCCCGCTCCCCTCCACGCCTGAACAACTTGCCGAGCGCCAGGAGGCGAAGGCCCGCGGCGAGGCGCTCTTGCGGGAGGGCAAGGTCGCCGCGCTCGTGGTCGCAGGAGGAGTGGGCACCCGGCTCGGCTATCCCCACCCGAAGGGCATGTTCCCTGCCAGCCCGGTGCGCAACAAGCCGCTCTTCCAACTCCACGCCGAGAAGATTCTCGCCGCACGACGGCGCTATGGCGCGCCGCTCCCCTGGTATGTGATGACCAGCGAGGCGACCGATGGCGAGACACGCGACTTCTTCGCCGCAAACGACTATTTCGGCCTTCCGCCCGGCGACGTCGTCTTCTTCAAGCAGGGCTGGCTGCCGGCCGTGGACCTCAAAGGACACCTCCTGATGGCCGAGAAGTGGCGGCTCGCCGCCAGCCCGAACGGCCACGGCGGGGTGGTCGAGGCCCTGGCGCGGAGCGGCGCACTGGGCGACATGGCCCGACGCGGCATCACCACCATCTCGTACTTCCAGGTGGACAATCCCCTCATCAAGATCACAGACCCGGTCTTCCTGGGCTTCCACGCGCTGCGCGGCTCGGAGTTCTCGAGCAAGGCGCTCGCCAAGCGCGACCCCGAAGAGGGGCTGGGGGTCTTCTGCTACACCGACCACACGATGGTCGTGGTCGAGTACAGCGACCTGCCCGACGAGTTGAAGTATGCGCGACGTCCCGACGGCGAGTTGGTCTTCTCGGCCGGCAGCATCGCCATCCACGCCATCGAGGTCGGCTTCCTGGAGCGCCTGGTGGCCGAGGGGATCGAACTGCCCCACCACCGGGCGATCAAGAAGGTCGAGTGGGTGGACGAGCGTGGGCGCAAGATTCGACCCGAGGAGCCGAACGGTGTGAGATTCGAGAGGTTTGTTTTCGACGCGGTGCCCCACGCGTGCAACCCTCTCGTTCTGATGGTCGAGCGGAGGGAGGAATTCGCGCCCATCAAGCGTCCCGAGGGGGAGGACTCCCCGGGCACGGCTCGCCAGGCCCAGTCGAACCTCTTCGCCGACTGGCTCGAGGCCGCGGGGGTGGTGGTGCCCCGCGACGAGCGTGGGAACGTGGCCGGCCCGGTGGAGATAAGCCCGCTTTTCGCCCTCGACGCCGAGGAACTGGCCGAGCGCGTGCCCCCTGACATCCGCTTCCGGCCCGGCCTGGTCCTCGAGCCCTAGCGTGTGGGTCGCCCCTACACAGGCCCGTCAACCGTGGGCCACGCCTCCCGGGCGCGAGTGTGGCCCCTGATTATGGGGATAGCGACTCGAAGAGGCAGTAGGCGCAGGCCCCCGTGCCTGCCCCATCCGGGGATGTGGACGCCACTTGTTCGTAGTTCCGCCTTCAGGCGGTCGAGTCCTCCCCACCCGCCGATGGGGTTATCGGGAACCCCATAATCAGGGGCCACACTCCCCGGGTGCGCGGCGCTTGACACCCGGCGCGCCCTGCCGTAGAATACCAACGTCGCTTGTGGGGACGTAGCTCAATTGGGAGAGCGCTAGAATCGCACTCTAGAGGTTGGGGGTTCGAGTCCCCTCGTCTCCACCATCAGCCACACATCTATGAGGAAACCCCTGATGGCACCGCGCCGGAGCGTGTGGGCTTCGGCACGCTTTTTGCACCGCAAACAATTGCCAGGCGAGAAGGAAAAGAATGCCTTG
>CAYYCI010000685.1:0-2291 GCA_964470215.1 uncultured Planctomycetota bacterium | reverse complement strand
CTCGAGCGCCGCACCTGCGGCCCGAAAGCGATCTCCGGGTGGCTCGCCGCACGATAGCCTCTAGAAAGTAGACAGCAGTCCCCCACTGCCCGCGCGTCACTCGCGGCGGAGCGGGACGCCCCGTTTGCCGGTCAGGGGGGACGCGGGGCGGGACGCCCCGCCCACAAGAGGGCGACCCGCTGCGAGGGGAAGGATCAGGCTCCAAATCCCAATTCACAAACAAGAACCAAATCCCAAGATCGAATTTCTAAACTTCGGACTGCAAGCCGGCTCGTCGCGGGACTTTGGTCGCTGGGACCTGGGCTGGTGGCAAATCGCGGGAAGCTGGTTCGCCGCCTGAAGGCGGGACTACAAACAGTCGCCGGTCCAGTTCGTGGTTCCGCCTGAAGGCGGGACTACAAGCAGCCGCGGCTCCAGTTCGTAGTTCCGCCTTCAGGCGGCCTCGCTGGCTACTCGCCACTCGTGGCCCTTCAAGTTCGCCCCAGCGCAGCTTCTTCGTGATCGGGAGCCTGGGATTTCCGTGGCGGCGGCCAAGACACGCCTGGCATGGGACGCGCTCTCCCTTTGTGCCCGTCTCTGTGGTCTTTGTGTCTCTGTGGTGAACGCCCGCTCACTGCTGGCCTTCGTGGCCGAGTTCCTCGCGGATGCCCTTGCGGAGGGCTGGGGCGTGTTCCGGGTCGGCGAGTGCGAAGTGGAGGGGCCTCACGTCTTGACATTTGACGTTTGCTCGACCGTTCGTTCGCAGCGCCGCACCCGCGCGGTCAGTAGCTTGTCACGGCTCGCCGGCTGCCCGAAAGGCCCATAAGGGGTAAGGGCGAGTGTGCCTCCGGGGCACCCCGGGGGCTTTTCGGGGCCTCTGCGGGAGCGGCCGGCGGCTTGGCCCGGCTCGTGTCGTCGCCGGCTGACCTTGTGGACCCCGCTTGCCACGCCTCTCCCACCACCTCCCCCGCTCCCCAATCACCCACAACGCAAGTGCTCGGTGGGGCGGCGCGCTTGAAATCGGAGCGGGTTTGTTGTAATTGTATAAGGGGACGAGCCCGTGTAGCTCAATCGGCAGAGCACAGCTTTCGTAAAGCTGGGGTTGTCGGTTCGACTCCGACCATGGGCTCCAGCGCGAAAAAGCGGCTTCCGAGGTTGCGAGGACCTCGGAAGCCGCCTCGCGTTGGGCCGCTCGCGGGCTGTTTCTTTTTCTTCTTGCACTGGCAGCCACACGTCTTGCATGTGGCGCTACCTCCAAACGGCCTCGGGTCGGCCGCTCTCCGCTCCTGACCGAATCATACCACCCGGCACCCACAGAAGAGAAAAACGGTCTGTCTGCCGGTTATTGGGGTTCTCGACAGTTTGCGGTGCCGGACCAAGAGCGAGCGATCGGTAAAGGGGGCCTTGAGTAGAGCGACAGCGTCCAAAAGCCGGACCTGGGACGCGTCGCGCTCGGAGGCAGGGGTGGCTGTCTCGTCGCTGGCTGCGGCGCCGTCAGCGCGCGTGGCGGCGCGGGGCACGACGCAAGTGGCGCTCGGTGAAAATGCTGTCGGGGGAATGCCGAGGTCGTAGCGGATGTCGGTGAACTGCGAGACGGTCTGGCCACCGGGGCGCAGGTTCTTTGTTGCACCGGCGTTGCGCGCCGTTGCAGTGGAATGCGGCGCAGCAGCCCAGGAAACCCAATCGGGCTTCTCTGCGCCGAGCCGCTTACGAACCCGGGGGCTGAGCGCGACCCCGGGTCGAGACCGCGACTACGAGGGAGACAATGACGACGAGCAGGCCGAGGGCGCCAACGCAGATGCCCACGGTGGTCGCCACGAAGGTGCCGTGGGCGGCACTGGCGAGGAGTTGGCCGGCCTGGGGCTCCGCGAGGGTCTCTGCCAAAGCGAGTGCGCGGCGCATCCGCAGGACGCTGGCGAACATCCCGGCCGCCGGGCCCAGGAACATGACCACCACCCCGACGACCAGGGTGATGAAGTGGGAGCGTTTCATCGTGGCGCTCAACGCGAGATGGCGACCGGCTCACCGCCTCGTGCCAGGGAGGCGCTACCGGCCTCCAGGACCTTCACCACGCGGAGGCCATCGGCGCCGTCGCTGCGTGGGGCAGTGTCGTTCTCGATGCACTGGATGAAGTGTTCGCACTCGAGGCGGAGCGGCTCGTCGCCGGGGATTTTGGGTATGAGGATGTCGCCGGTGCGGATGGTAATGGCTTCGGGGAATCCGACGACGGCATCGCGCCGCACTGCCGCGCCCTTGTCGTAGATGCGGATCTTCTCCGAGGCCTCCATGTCGTCGAAGACGACCATCTTCTC
>CAYYCI010000684.1:0-2293 GCA_964470215.1 uncultured Planctomycetota bacterium | reverse complement strand
CCACCTCGTGGCGCTCACCCGCGAGGTGGCGCGCGGTGGCCGAGGCAGCAGCCACCGCCACGATCTCACCCTTCAGACTGTCCGGCCCGTCGAAGCACACCCGCACGTAGCGCTCGGTGTAGCCACAAAGCAGCCCGCTGGCTTTTTCTCGCCGGCTCTCGACGAGCGGCTCGACCACCCGCCCGACGAACCGCCGGTGGTACGCATAGGCGAGTTCCTTGGCCACGGCCAACAACTCGGCCTTCCGAGCCGATATCACCTCCGGGGGCACCTTCCCGGGCAGAGCGGCGGCCGCCGTGCCCTCGCGGTCGCTGTAGGGGAAGACGTGGATGCGGCTGAAGCCCGCCGAGCGCGCAACCGCCACCGTGTGGCGAAACTGCTCGTCGCTCTCACCCGGGAACCCGCAGATTACGTCTGTCGTTATCGCCGGTTCCTCCACCCGCCGCCTGATGTTCTCGAGGCGTTCGAGGAACTCCCGCGCCGTGTAGTGGCGGTTCATCGCCAGGAGGATCTCGTCGTCCCCGCTCTGGAGAGGGATGTGGAGGTGGGGACAGACCACGGGGCTTCCCGCAACGAGTTCGACCAGGTCGTCCGACACCTCCCGAAGTTCCAGCGAACTGAGCCTCAGGCGGCGAAGTCCTGGCGTCGCGACCACCCGCTCCAGGAGCCTGACCAGGCTCCATTGTCCGTCCGTCTCCGAGCCGTACGCCCCCAGGTGGATGCCCGTCAGGACCACCTCCTTGTAGCCGTTGGCCACGAGGCGCTCGACCTCGGCCACTACTTCCTCCGGCGGTCGGCTCCTCACCCGGCCTCGAACGTAAGGGATGATGCAATAGGAACAGAAGTCGTTGCAGCCGTCCTCGATCTTCACGAAGGCCCGGCTGTGGCCTGCGAAGCGGCTGATCCGCGGCCAGGCCGAGGCCTCCGCGCCCGACGCTGCGACCGGCTCTCCCACGAGCCGGGAGAGGAGTTCGGCCAATCGGGGCTTCTCGTCGTTCCCCGCCACCAATGCCACCCCTGGCAGCGAGGCGATCGCCTGGCGGTCCGCATCAACGCAGCAGCCGGTGACCACGATGCGCGCACCGGGGTGCCTCCTCGCAATGCGGCGCACCGCCCGAAGGCCCTTGCGATGGCTCTCGCGGGTCACGCAACAGGTGTTGACGATGTAGCATTCGGCGGGCTCGCCAGGCCCGCACTCCTGCCAGCCGGCAGCCACCAGGGCCTCGCGAATGGCCTGGCTGTCGTGTTGATTGACCTTGCAGCCGAACGTCACAAGGGCGAAGGTTGCCATGCCCAGGGTTCTCGTCCTGACTTAAGAATCTACCCGAAATCGCTCGTCTCGCCAAGAGGCTGGAACCAGGAAATGACCCAATGCGACTTAACCGAGCGCGGCGATTGCCGATACTAACATCGCAAGAGGAGGGAACGCGCGTGACGCCCGGCTGTGTCCTTGACCCCTTGGCAAGGTCTGGACGTGAAACCGCGACCACCAGGTCCTCCCAACAAACCCGCCCAGCGGGCCTTCAGCCTCCTCGAGTTGCTCATTGTCATCGCAATCATTGGCATTCTGGCCGCAGTCGTCTTGCCGCGGTTCGCATCGAGCGAGCGCCGCGCCGACGTCGAATGCTGCAAGAGGGTCAAGGCCCATATCAACACCATGGTCGAACTGTGGTACTTCGAGAAGGGCCAGTGGCCCGACCCCTCCCTCTCCGACATCGGCAGCGACCCGAACTATTTCCCCAAGGGAATCCCCAGGTGTCCTTTCGACGGCACCGCATATGAACTCGACCCCGCGACACACCGCGTGAAAGGCCACAACCACTGAGCGGACACCTGCGCGCCAGGTCATCCGTTCTCGGTTATAGGTTCTCGCTTACAGGTTACTGGGGTGGGGTGGCGTCGTGGGCTTCGTGGAGTATGGCCGCTGGTTATGGGGATGGCGGCTCGAAGGGGCAGGCCCCCGTGCCTGCTCGACCCGCGGATGCGGACGCCCCTTGTTCGTAGTTCCGCCTTCAGGCGGTCGAGTCGTCCCCACCCGCCGCCGACGCGGCTATCGAGAACCCCATAACCGGGGGCCACACTCGGGTTCGTGGCGCGGGGTCAGAGGTCGGCAGGCTCCAGGCAGCCCCCACGAAGGCGCACCGCCCGCCCTGTCGTCTCGCGCAGGAACTCGTGGTCGTGGGACGCCACGACCATCGCCAAAGGCAAGCCCTTCAAGATCGCCAGCAACCGCCCCTGCGCCTCCTCGTCCAGGCCGCTGGTGGGCTCGTCCAGGAGCAACACCTTGGGCTGC